>NZ_VRUW01000001.1:0-231777 GCF_008039475.1 Methylobacterium sp. WL12
TGCGGGTCCGCACGATGACGCTGCCGGACGCCTACCAGGACCACGACAGCCCCGACAAGATGTACGCCGAAGCCGGCCTCGACGCCGCCAGCATCGTCAAAAAGGTCGAGGAAATCCTGCCCGAGCGACAGGAAGGCCGTTCGCGCCTCCGCCTCGCCTGAGTCGCAGGCCGCAAAAAGCGATCCGGGTCCCCTGTGGCCCGGATCGCCTTGTCGTGCGCGCCATTCGATGACAAAAGCCGCGTTGCTGCGGTGCGATGCCCAAATCGAGGGCATCGCCCGTGTTCCCGTGACGATTCGAGCGTGATGGCAGAGGCGACCCCAAGCGGTTCTTCCGACCTCGGCCCGGTGCTGATCACCGGCGCCAGCGGCTTCCTCGGCCCCGCCCTGGTCGACGTGTTCCGCAACGCCGGCTTTCCGGTCCGCATCATGGTGCGCGCCACGAGCCCGCGCACCAACCTGACCTGGGACGACGTCGAGGTGGTCGAGGGCGACATGCGCGACCCGGCGGCCTGCGCGGCTGCGATGCGGGGCCAGCGCTACCTGATCCACGCCGCCGCCGACTATCGGCTCTGGGCGCCCGACATGGAAGAGATCGTCCGGACCAACCGCGACGGCACCCGCAACCTGATGCGCGCCGCCCGCGACGAATGCGTCGAGCGCGTCGTCTACACGTCGAGCGTCGCGACCATCAAGCCGCCGGACGACGGCGTCACGCCCTCCGACGAGACGCGACCGCTGACGCCCGAGACCGCGATCGGCGCCTACAAGCGCAGCAAGGTCGTGGCCGAGCGCGTGGTGGACGAGATGGTGGCGGAAAGCGGCCTGCCGGCGGTGATCGTCAACCCCTCGACGCCGATCGGCCCGCGCGACGTGAAGCCCACGCCGACCGGCCGCATCATCCAGGAGGCGGCGCTCGGCAAGATGCCGGCCTTCGTCGACACCGGCCTCAACCTCGCCCACGTGGACGACGTCGCCGCCGGCCACCTGCTCGCCCTGCGCAAGGGGCGGGTCGGCGAAAAGTACATCCTCGGCGGCGAGAACGTGCTGCTGTCGCAGATGCTCGGCGACATCGCCGGCATGGTCGGCCGCAAGCCGCCGACGGTGAACCTGCCGCGGGCGGTGGTCTACCCGATCGCCTTCGTCTCCGAGCAGATGGCGCGGATCACCGGCAAGCAGCCCTTCGCAACGATCGACGGCATCCGCATGTCGCGCTACCGGATGTTCTTCTCCGACGCCAAGGCGCGGGCCGAGCTCGGCTACACCGCCCGGCCCTACCGCGAGGGGCTGTCCGACGCGATCGACTGGTTCCGCGCCGCCGGATACCTACCGGGAGTCTCGCGATGAGCGCCCCCGGCTCCGCCACCGAGCTGCGCTCCGGCAAGGGCGCGAACGACGAGAACTTCCCCGTCGCCTCGCACCTGATCCATCCGAAGAATCGCGGCGCGATCCTGGCCTTCTACGATTTCGTCCGCGCCGGCGACGACGTCGCCGACCACGCCGAGCTGTCGCCCGAGCGCAAGCTCGCGCTGCTGGACGGCCTCGCCGACGCCCTGACCGGGGCCGGCCCGTCCGATCCCGAAGCCGAGCCGCTGAAGCGCGAGCTCGCCGCCCGCGGTCTGCCGCCGCGCCACGCGCTCGAACTGCTCGACGCGTTCCGGATGGACGCGCGCAAGACCCGCTACGCCGACTGGGACGAGCTGATCCACTATTGCCGCTACTCGGCGATGCCGGTCGGCCGCTACGTCCTCGACGTGCACGGCGAGGATCCGGCCCGGGTCTGGGCCGCGTCGGACGCGATCTGCGCCGCCCTGCAGATCGTCAACCACCTCCAGGATTGCGGCAAGGACTTCCGCGCCCTCGACCGGGTCTACCTCCCGCAGGACACGCTGGACCGGCACGGCGCCACCGTCGCGATGCTGGGCGCCGACAAGGCGTCGCCGCAACTGCGCGCCGTCGTCCGGGAGCTGGCCGAGCGGACGCTGGGCCTGCTCGACGACGGCAAGGTGCTGCCCGACCTGATCGACGACCTGCGCCTGTCTCTGGAGATCGCGGCGATCCATCGGCTGGCGGTGATCCTCGCCCGAGGCCTGCTCGACCGCGACCCGCTCTCGGAGAAGGTCCACCACGGCAAGGTCGGCTTCGCGCTGACCGCGCTCGGCGGCATCGCCGCGACGCTGGCGCGCCGGCCGTTCCGCGGCCGCATCGTGCGCGCGGCGCCGCACGGCAAGGTTTTCCCATGACCGCCACAGCCACCGCGACGGCGCTGCCCGCCGACGAGGCCCCCGCCCTGCCGGCGGCCGGCTCGTCGTTCTACACCGCCATGCGGCTGCTGCCGAAGGAGCGGCGCGAGGCGATGTACGCCGTCTACGCGTTCTGCCGCGCCGTGGACGACGTCGCCGACGACGGCGGCGCGGCCGACGTACGGGCGGCCGAGCTCGACCGCTGGCGTGCCGACGTCGACGCGCTCTACGCCGGCAAGCCGCCCGCGCGGGTGCGCGACCTTGTCGTGCCGGTGCAGCGCTACGACCTGAAGCGTGCGGATTTCCATGCCGTGATCGACGGCATGGCGATGGATGCGTTCGAGGACATCGTCGCGCCGGACGAGGCGACCCTCGACCTCTATTGCGACCGGGTGGCGAGCGCCGTCGGCCGGCTGTCGGTGCGGATCTTCGGCATGCCCGAGGCGCTGGGCATCAAGCTCGCCTGGCACGAGGGCCGGGCGTTGCAGCTCACCAACATCCTGCGCGACATCGACGAGGACGCCGAGCGCGGACGCCTCTACCTGCCGCGGGAGAAGCTGGCCGCCATCGGGCTTAGCGATCCGACGCCGCAATCGGCCATCGCGCACCCGCGCATCGGCGAGGTGTGCGCGGCCGTCGCCGCCGAGGCGGAGGCGCATTACGCGGAGACCTGGGCGATCATCGCCAAGAGCCCGCGCAAGCCCACCAAGGCGGCCCGGCTGATGGCGGCGGCCTACCGGCTCTACCTCGTCGCGCTGCTGAAGCGCGGTTGGGCGATGCCGCGGGCGCGGGTGAAGCCGAAGAAGCTCGCCCTGGTCGCCGTTGCGCTTCGGCACGGCATCGTCTGATGGGGACCGTCCACGTCGTCGGCGCAGGGCTCGCGGGCCTCTCGGCCGCTCTGTCCCTGGTGGAGCGCGGGGCACGCGTCGTCGTGCATGAGGCCGCCAAGCAGGCCGGCGGCCGCTGCCGCTCCTACTACGATCCGACGCTCGGGCTGGAACTCGACAACGGCAACCACCTGCTGCTGTCGGGGAACACCGATTCCCTCGACTTCCTGAAGCGGATCGGCGCGCCGGACGACGCCCTGACCGGACCGGACGAGGCCTTGTTCCCCTTCGCCGACCTGAAGACCGGCGAACGCTGGACCCTGCGCCCGAACGCCGGCCGCGTGCCGTGGTGGGTGCTGAGCAAGGCGCGCCGCGTGCCGGGAAGCCGCGCGCGGGACTATCTCGCGCCCCTGGGCATCCTGCGTGCGGCGGCCGGGAAGGCGGACGGCGCCGGCGGCACCATCGGCGCCAGCATGGCCTGCGAAGGCCCGCTCTACGACCGGCTCTGGCATCCCGTCCTCCTCGCCGCGCTGAACACCGAGGTCGCCGAGAGCGACGTCGGCCTCGCCGCCAAGATTCTGCGCGAGACGCTGGGCGCCGGCGGCGCGGCCTGTCGCCCACTGGTGGCGGTGAAGGGCCTGTCCTACGCCTTCGTCGACCCCGCCCTGCGCACCCTCGAAGCGCAGGGCGCGAGCGTCCGCTTCGGCCGGCGCCTGCGCGGGCTCGGCCTCGGCGCCAAGGGCGTCGAACGGCTCGACTTCTCGGACGGAGCGGTCGAGCTGGCCGCGGACGATTCGGTGGTGCTGGCGCTGCCCCCTTGGGTCGCCTCCGAGATGCTGCCCGGCCTGTCGGCGCCGAAGGCGTTCCGGTCGATCGTCAACGCGCATTTCAAGATGGTGCCGAAGCCCGGTTCGCCGCTGATCCTCGGCATGGTGAATTCGCTGACCGAGTGGCTATTTGCTTACCCCGATCGCTATTCGGTGACGATCAGCGGTGCCGACAGGCTGCTCGACGTGCCGCGCGAAGATCTAGCCAAGCAGATCTGGGCCGAGATCGCCACCGTTGCCGACCTTGCACCGGAACTGCCAAGCTGGCAGATCGTCAAGGAGAAGCGCGCGACCTTCGCCGCGACGCCGGCCGAGGCCGCGCGCCGTGCCGGGGCGGAGACCGCGTGGGCGAACCTCGTGCTCGCCGGGGACTGGACGGCCACCGGGCTGCCCTCGACGATCGAGGGGTCGATCCGCTCCGGAAAGACGGCTGCGCTCGCCCTGTCGTGCGATGCGGCACGCACGCGCGGCGCGGCATGAGGCACGACCGGGACGACGATTCGTGCGGGCCGGCGACGCGCCGGTACGGCACGTGCGTAGGCGAGACGAGGCGGGCGAGCCGTGACCCGATCCGGGACGATCGGGTTCGGTTCGAGAGTTGTGGCCGGTTGAGGCGAGGATGATGCGAGAGGCTGTGAACAAGGTCGAGGCGCTGCAACGCCCGAAGACCCAGGCGATTTCCCTCGACGACGTGGATCACGGTGTCGCGCGGGCGACCCGTGCGCTCACGGCCTTGTCCCACGACGACGGGCACATCTGCTTCGAGCTCGAGGCCGACGCCACGATCCCGTCCGAGTACATCCTGTTCCACCAGTTCCGCGACACCAAGCCCCCCGAGGGCCTCGAGCCGAAGATCGGCAACTACCTGCGCCGCACGCAGGAGAAGCATGGCGGCTGGGCCCTCGTCCACGAAGGGCCGTTCGACATGAGCTGCACGGTGAAGGCCTACTTCGCCCTCAAGATGATCGGCGACGACATCGAGGCGCCGCACATGCGCCGCGCCCGCGAGGCGATCCTCTCCCGCGGCGGCGCCGCGCAATCCAACGTGTTCACCCGCTTCATCCTTGCGCTCTACGGCGAGGTGCCGTGGGCGGCGGTGCCGGTGATGCCGGTCGAGGTGATGTTCCTGCCGAAGTGGTTCCCGTTCCACCTCGACAAGGTGTCGTACTGGGCGCGCTGCGTGATGGTGCCGCTCTTCGTGCTGCAGGCGACGAAGCCGCTGGCGAAGAACCCGCGCGGGATCGGCATCGGCGAGCTGTTCCTGACGCCGCCGTCCAGCGTCCGTCGCTGGCCCGGCAGCCCGCACGCGACTTGGCCGTGGACGCCGATCTTCGGCGGCATTGACCGCATCCTGCAGAAGGTCGAGGGGCACTTCCCCAAGCGCATCCGCCTGCGGGCGATGGAGAAGGCCCGCGCCTGGGTCAGCGAGCGCCTGAACGGCGAGCACGGCCTCGGGGCGATCTTCCCGGCCATGGTCAACACCGTGCTGATGTACGAGGCGATGGGCTACGGCCCGGACCATCCCCAGGTCCGCGTCGCCTGCGACGCCATCGAGAAGCTCGTGGTCGTCAAGGCGCACGAGGCCTACGTGCAGCCCTGCGTCTCGCCGGTCTGGGACACGGCGCTCGCCGGCCACGCCCTGCTGGAGGCCGGCGGCACCGACGCCGAGGGCCAGGCCCGGGCCGGGCTCGACTGGCTGCTGCCGCGCCAGGTGCTCGACATCGCCGGCGACTGGGCTGCGGCCAAGCCCAAGGTCCGACCCGGCGGCTGGGCCTTCCAGTACGCCAACGCGCACTACCCCGACCTCGACGACACCGCCGTGGTCGTGATGGCGATGGACCGCGCCATGCGCCAGCACGGGCTGGTGGCGAACATGCCGGACTACACCGCCTCGATCGCCCGCGCCCGCGAATGGGTCGAGGGACTGCAGTCGAAGGACGGCGGCTGGGCGGCGTTCGACGCCGACAACAACCACATGTACCTGAACCACATCCCGTTCTCGGATCACGGCGCGCTGCTCGATCCGCCGACCGCGGACGTGACGGCCCGCGTCGTCTCGATGCTGTCCCAGCTCGGCGAGACCCGCGAATCCTCGAAGGCGCTGGACCGCGGCGTGACCTATCTGCTCAACGACCAGGAGCAGGACGGCAGCTGGTACGGCCGCTGGGGCATGAACTTCATCTACGGCACCTGGTCGGTGCTCTGCGCGCTCAACGCCGCAGGCGTCGACCCGCAATCGCCGGAGATCCGCCGCTCGGTGGAATGGCTGATCCGCATCCAGAACCCGGATGGCGGCTGGGGCGAGGACGCGTCGAGCTACAAGATCGATCCGGCCTTCGAGGCCGGCTCCTCCACGGCTTCGCAGACCGCCTGGGCCCTGCTGGCCTTGATGGCGGCGGGCGAATGCGACGACCCGGCCGTGACGCGCGGTATCAACTTCCTCGCGCGGACCCAGGGGGCGGACGGCTTCTGGAACGAGGAGCGCTACACCGCCACCGGCTTCCCGCGGGTGTTCTACCTGCGCTACCATGGCTACCCGAAGTTCTTCCCGCTCTGGGCGATGGCGCGCTACCGCAACCTCAAGCGCGGCAACAGCCGCCAGGTCGCCTACGGCATGTGAGGCGTCGCCGGGGCTCGCTCCCGGCGCATTCGATTCGGGTGGGAATCGTCGCCCGATCCGCGGCTCCTCCGCTTCAGACCGGTGCCGATGTCCTTGCAGCCGAACGTCCTCGTGGTCGCGGGCCTCGCCCGCGAGGCCCGCATCGCGACCGGCCCCGGGGTCGAGGCGATCCAGGCCGGCGGAAGCCCCCAGCGCCTGCGCGTCCTGCTCGACGCGCGCGCCGCACCCGGTTGCGGTGGCGTCGTCAGCTTCGGCATCGCCGGCGGCCTCGATCCGGCCCTGCGGCCCGGCGACGTCGTGGTCGCGACCGGGATCGTCGCCGGCGAGCGCTGGGCCGCGGACGCCCGCTGGACCGCGATACTTTTCAAAAAGCTCGAAACGACGGGACGACGCGTGGTGACGGCCGACCTCGCGGGCGTCGACGCCGCGATACTCACGGTCGCGGACAAGGCGACCCTGCGCCGGGCGACCGGGGCCGCGGGCGTCGACATGGAATCGCACGTGGCCGTCGCCTACGCCGCCCGGTACGGCCTACCCTTCGCTGCGATCCGCGTGGTCTGCGATCCGGCCGAGCGGGCCTTACCGGCCTTCGCCGCCCACGCGCTGAAGCCCAACGGCGATCCCGACATCCTGGCCGTGCTCCGCGCGCTCGCGACCGGCCGCGCCCGACCGCGCGACCTGATCGGCCTCGCGCGCGATTCGTCCGCGGCGTTCAAGGCGCTCGCCGCCGCGCGGGCAGCACTCGGCGCAGAGTTCGGCCTGTCGGAGATCTAGACTCCCTCTCCCTCGCCGCTCGACCTGCCCAAAAACGAAGAAAGCCCGCGGCCTGTGACGGCCGCGGGCTTCGATGGATCGCCGAAGTCGATCCGATCTGCGTGCGGATCAGGCCGCGGTGCGGTTGCGGGCTTCGCGCTTGGTGTCGACGCCCGACGCTTTGATCTCGGACAGCTTCTGGGCGACGTTGCGCGAGAACACGAACTCGGCCGGGCGCTGGTTCTCGAGGCTGACCTCGGGGGCCATCTCGCCCTCGGTCTTGATCCCGCGGAAGGCGTGGATCAGCGGCTTCCAGGGCTTGCGGACCGAATCGACCACCGAGGAGGCCTCGTAGCCCGAGTGGACCATGCAGTCGGCGCACTTCTCGTAGTTGCCGGTGCCGTAGGAATCCCAGTCGGTCTCCTCCATCAGCTCCTTGAAGGTGGCCGTGTAGCCCTCGCCGAGCAGGTAGCAGGGCTTCTGCCAGCCGAACACGGTGCGGGTCGGGTTGCCCCAGGGCGTGCAATGGTAGGTCTGGTTGCCGGCCAGGAAGTCGAGGAACAGGCCCGACTGCTGGAAGGCCCACTTCTGGCGGCCCTTCTCCTTGCCGGCCCGGAACACGCCGCGGAACAGGTCCTTCGTCGCCTTGCGGTTGAGGAAGTGCTGCTGGTCGGGCGCGCGCTCGTAGGCGTAGCCGGGCGAAACGGTGATGCCGTCGATGCCCATCTTCGTCACGCTGTCGAAGAAGTCGGCGATCTTGTCCGAGGACGAATTGTTGAAGAACGTGCAGTTGATGGTGACGCGGAAGCCCATCTCCTTGGCCTTGGCGATCGCCGAGACAGCCTTGTCGTAGACGCCGCGCTGGCACACCGAGCCGTCGTGCATCTCCTTGTCGCCGTCCAGGTGGATCGACCAGGTGAAGTACGGGCTCGGCTTGTACTCCTTGATCTTCTTCTCGAGCAGCAGCGCGTTCGTGCACACGATCGCGAACTTCTTCTGCGCGATGATGCCCTCGACGATCTGCGGCAGGTCCTTGTGCAGCAGCGGCTCGCCGCCGGCGATCACGACCATGGGTGCGCCGCACTCGCGCACGGACTCAAGCGCGTCGGCCACAGGCAGGCGCTTGTTCAGGATCTCGTCGGGGTAATCGATCTTGCCGCAGCCGGCGCAGGCGAGATTGCAGCGGAACAGGGGCTCCATCATCATCACGAGCGGATAGCGCTTCCGGCCGGTGAGATGCTGCTTGAGGATGTAGCTGCCGATCGTCGCGACATACCGGAGGGGGATTCCCAAGATACGGCTCCTGTTTGCGTAGCCCCGAACCAGGGGCTGCTTAACGTGAAAAAATTTCGAATTCCAGCGCTCTAGCCTGGAACCGATCTGAACGGGCGGGTTCTGGGCCGTTCTGTGCCGGTGTTTGCGGCGCTGACGCAAGCGGGCCACAGCCCCCGTCGCCATCGCCGGGCGCACAATTCGTTAGCGCGGACCCCATCCTGCCATTGCGTCGGCAATGCGACGGCATTCCCGGTAAACCGCATCCACGGTGATATTGCAGTGCGAAACGGCGCTGGCGCCACACATCGATGGGGAGAGCGAGGCGCGCCGGGTGTCGCTGCGTTGCAATCGGGGGGCTGCAAGATTACTGAGCGCTGCGGCCTTGGCGCAACGATCGTGCCTTGGATGCGTCTTTTCCCGACGTCGTCCGGTGCGCGAACCCGGTCGGCGTCGCGCTTGCGTCCACACGGCATCGTGAGACGTGCGGACCGCGAACGGGCCGGGTCCTGCAGCTATGCCGGGCCGTGGACGGACGAGAGGTCGACGCGTCGGGGTCCGGCGCTTCGTCCATTAGGGTCGGCCCGAGGGCTCGGTCCAAGGGCTCGCGCCGCCGACGGATCCTGCGGGAACCGGGGCGGCAGCATCGAAGGTTCGAGAGGGATGCGGCCTGGAAGGGCGGCAGCTCCAGGTAGGTAGGGTACTCGTGATCGAACGACTCGTCGCGTTTTCCGTCCGGCATCGGTGGGTCGTGATCGCCCTGGTGGCGCTGATTACCGCTGCGAGCACCGGGGTCGCCGCGCACCTGTTCCGCATCAACACCGATGTCGAGCGCCTGATCGACCCGAAGGAGCCGTGGCGCCAGGACGAGATCAACTACGAGAAGGCGTTCCCGCAGCGCACGAACACCGTCGTGGCGGTGATCGACGGCAAGACGCCGGAGCAGGCCGAGGAGGCCGCGAACGCCTTCGCCAAGGCGATCGCCGTCCACAAGAACCTGATCGAGACCGTCTACCGCCCCGACGGCGGCCCCTTCTTCGAGAAGAACGGCCTGCTGCTGCTTCCGCAGGCGGAGCTCGAGAAGACCACCGAGCAGCTCGTGCAGCAACAGGGCCTGCTCGGGCCGCTGGCCTCGGATCCGAGCCTGCGCGGCGTGATGCGCGTCCTCGGGCTCGGCGCGCGCGGCATCAAGAGCGGCGACGCCAAGATCGAAGACCTCGACAAGCCGATGGGCGAGATCGACCGGACGCTGCAGACGGTGCTCGACGGCAAGCCCGCGCGGATGTCCTGGCAGCTCCTTCTCTCGGGCGGCGAGAGCAAGACCACCGACCTGCGCAAGTTCGTGTTGATGCAGCCGGTGCTGGACTTCAACGCGCTGCAGCCGGGCTACACGGCGACCAAGCTGATCCGCAACGTCGCCAAGGATCTCAACATCGATGCCGAGCACGGGTTGACGATGCGGCTCACCGGCCCGGTGGCGGTCGCCGACGACGAGTTCGCGACGCTCTCGGACGACGCGCTGCTCAACAACCTCGTCACGGTCGGCGCCATCGTCTTGTTCCTGTGGCTCGCGCTCCGTTCGGCGCCGCTGGTCGTGTCGGTGCTGATCACCACCTTCTCCGGCCTGATCGTCACGGCGGCGCTCGGCTTGCTGATGGTCGGCGAGCTGAACCCGATCTCGGTCGCCTTCGCGGCTTTGTTCGTCGGCCTCGGCATCGATTTCGGCATCCAGTTCTCGGTCCGCTACCGCGCCGACCGCTACGAGCAGCCGACCCTCGAAGACGCGATTCGCGCCGCCGCGCGCGGCGTCGGCTGGTCGCTGACGCTGGCGGCGGTGTCCCTCATCGCCGGCTTCTTCGCCTTCCTGCCGACGGCCTTCCGCGGCGTCTCCGAGCTCGGCCTCATCGCCGGCGTCGGCATGGTCGTGGCCTACTTGTTCGCGATCACCTTCCTGCCCGCGCTCATCGCTGTCTTCCGGCCGAAGGGCGAGAAGGTTGCGGTGGAGACGACGTGGCTCGCCGGCGTCGATCCGTGGATCATCCGCAACCGCAAGGCCGTGCTGATCGCCGTCGGCCTGATCACGCTGGCCGGCGCGCCGCTGCTGTGGAAGCTGCCGTTCGATTCGAACCCGATGCACCTGCGCAGCCCGCACGTGGAATCGATCGCGACCTACCTCGACCTGATCAAGGACCCCGCCACGAGCCCGAACGTTGCCGACGTGCTGGCGCCGAGCGTGGACGCCGTGCCGGAGGTGACCAAGAAGCTCGCCGCGTTGCCGCTTGCGGCCGACATCATGAGCATCGACACCTTCGTGCCACGCGACCAGGACAAGAAGCTCGCGACCGTCGCCGAGACGGCGGAGTTGCTCGATCCGATCCTGAACCCGACGCGCAAGCCACCGCCGCCGACGGACGCCGACAACGTCAAGGCGTTGAAGGACACCGCGACCGCCCTGTCCGGCATCGCCGGCGGCAACGCGCCTGGCAACAAGACCGCGGGGCAACTCTCGCGGACGCTCGAGAAACTCGCGGCCGCCCCGGTGGCGAAGCGCGAAGCCGCGTCGGTCGCCCTCACCACCGATCTCGGTCCCCTGCTCGCGCGGCTTCGCGGGATTCTGCACCCCGAGAAGATCACCCTCGCCAACCTGCCGCCGCAGCTGAAGGCCGAGTGGGTCGCCCCAGACGGCCGCGCCCGCATCGAGGTCCACCCGAAGGGTAACTCGAACGACGACGAGGTGCTGCGCCAGTTCGCGGCCGAGATCCAGACCGTCGCGCCGCACGCCACCGGCGCGCCGATCGCCACGACCTCGTCGAGCTACACCATCCTCGGCGCCTTCGTTCAGGCGGCGGTGACGGCCCTCGTCCTGATCTTCATCATCCTCTCGGTCGCGCTGCGTAAGCCGTGGGACGTGGCCATGACGCTGGGGCCGCTGGTGCTCGCCACCCTGTGGACGCTGATGGCCCTGCACGTCGTCGGCATGCCGCTGAACTTCGCCAACATCATCGCGTTGCCGCTGATGCTCGCGGTCGGCGTGGCCTTCCACATCTACTACGTGATCGCCTGGCGCGCCGGCGTCACCGACATGCTGGCCTCCAGCCTGACGCGGGCGATCTTCTTCTCGGCGCTGACCACCGGCACCGCCTTCGGCTCGCTGGTGCTGTCGAGCCATCCCGGCACTGCGAGCATGGGCAAGCTGCTGGCGCTGTCGCTGTTCTTTACGCTGATCGCGGCCTTCTTCGTGGTCCCGGCCTTCCTCGGCCCGCCGCCGAGGCAGCCCGATGCCGACCGTCCCGAAGGCGAAGAAGCCGGACGCCTGCCGGGTGTGGGCTCCAAGGTCCACGCGGAGCCCGCCGCCGTGAAGTGACGGCGGTCGTCTCTGAAGCCTTGAACGCGGCGCCGTCCTCCCAAGGACGGCGCCGTTTTCGTTTCGCTGGAAGACGCGATCAGTGCGCGGGCGTGGCCGTCCCGGTCGCGGCCGGGTCTTGTTGCGTGAAACCTTCGTAACGTGACGCTATCGCGCGTATATAATGCCTAATGCAATTAGTAGCGGTTATACAATGCATATAATATAGTATCAACGACGTTGATCGGATCGTTCTCTATTCGCCGAAGGCGTGGTCTATCCGCCGTGCGCCCTACGAAAAATCCGAAAACCCGCCGCGGATGATCTTTTCTTGCGCGAGAATCGCCATCGCTTCGGGAGCGACGAGCGCGTCGCGTTCGGCGGCGTAGGCGTAGCCGGGAGCCTCGCCCGGGAAACCTGCGGCGGTGGCAGGATGGGTGTAGAGTTCCGTCAGCCCGTCCGGCAGGTTGGCCAGCAGCGCGGCGACGCGGGGCGGCGTCATCGCCCCGGACCAAGCCAGCCCGAGGGTGCGGTCGGGGATCGTCAGGCTCATCCTGCGGGCGCGCACCGCGAGCAGCGCCGCCCAAGGCGCGGTGTCGAGGGCCGCACGCGGCGTCGCGCCGGGTTCGGCCAGCCTGAGCACCGCACGGGGCTCGCGCGGCACCCGAATCGCGCGCACCCCGTAACGCGGCCCGATCGCCAGCACCGCGCCCGCGATCAGCGGATGGACGTGGAAGTGCTTGTGGGCGTTGACATGGTCCAGCAACAAACCCGTCGCCCGGAACGCCTCGAACTGCGCCGTGATCTCGGCGCTCAGCTGGCGCCGGGCGGCAGGCTTCAGCGCCAGGTCGAGGCCGAGGCGCTCCATGTCGCGGCGCATCAGGCCGTCCGCATCGGTCAGGTCCGGCAGCTGGGCGGCCGGCAGCGTCGGCCAGGCCTCGACCAGCACCAGGTGCAGCCCCACCCGCAGCGACGGCATCCGCCTGGCGCGGGCGACCGCGTCCGCGGCGGCGGGTGCCGACACCATCAGGCTCGCCGCGGTGAGGATGCCGTCGCGATGGGCCTGCTCGACGGCCTCGTTGACCTCGCGGCTGAGGCCGAAATCGTCGGCGGTGACGACGAGACGCTTCACGGACACTCCCCAGGAACGCAGATCGCGAGCAGGGCACCTGCCCTCCACCCGCCGGGGCCCCCGGCCCAATAAACGAAAACGGCCGGGCTGCGAGGCCCGGCCGACGACTTCATGAGACCGAAAGGGTTCAGGCGGCCTTGGCGGTACCCTGACGCTCCTTGAGGAAGCGGTAGAACTCCACGCCTTCGCGCAGGCGCCGCTTCATCATGTCGGGCGAGCGGACCATCTCGGAGACGATCGAGGCGATCTTCGGGGCGCGGAAGTAGAACTTCCGGTAGAACTCCTCGACGGCCGCGAAGATCTCGGCATGCGACAGGTGCGGGTAGTGCAGCGGTGCGATCTGCACCCCGTTCTCATCGACGAGCTCGGCGTTCTCGACGTCGAGCCAGCCGTTCTCCACCGCCTGCTTGTAGAGGAATGTGCCGGGGTAAGGCGCCGCCAGCGAGGCCTGGATGGTGTGCGGATTGATGCGCTTGGCGAAGGCGATCGTCTCCTGGATCGTCTCGCGGGTCTCGCCCGGCAGGCCGACGATGAAGGTTCCGTGGATGGCGATGCCGAGGTCGTGGCAATCCTTGGTGAACTTCTCGGCGACCTCGACGCGCATGCCTTTCTTGATGTTGTTCAGAATCTTCTGGTTGCCCGACTCGTAGCCGACCAGCAACAGGCGCAGGCCGTTGGCCTTCAGCACTTCCAGGGTCTCACGGGGAACGTTCGCCTTCGCGTTGCACGACCAGGTCACGCCAAGCTTGCCGAGTTCGCGCGCGATCTCCTCGGCGCGGGGCAGGTTGTCGGTGAAGGTGTCGTCGTCGAAGAAGAACTCCTTCGTCTGCGGGAACTCCTTCAGGCAGTACTTGATCTCTTCGATCACGTGCGCGACCGAGCGGGTGCGGTAAGTGTGCCCGCCCACCGTCTGCGGCCACAGGCAGAAGGTGCAGCGGCTCTTGCAGCCGCGGCCGGAATAGAACGAGATGTACGGGTGCTTCAGGTAGCCGATGAAGTATTTCTCCATCTCGAGGTCGCGCTTGTACACGCTCGTGACGAAGGGAAGCTGATCCATGTCGGTCATGATCTCGCGGTCCTCGTTGTGGACCACGACGCCGTCGGCGTTGCGATAGGACAGACCCTTGATCTCCGACATCGGCGTGCCGTCTGCGACTTCCTTGACGGTGAAGTCGAACTCGTTGCGGGCGCAGAAGTCGATGCACGGGGCCTGGGCCATCGCGCCGGCGGCGTCCACCGCGACCTTCGCGCCGATCAGGCCGGCGATCAGCTTCGGGTTGGCGGCTTTCAGCGCCTCGACGGTCTTCACGTCCGACTTGAACGACGGCACCGAGGTGTGGAGCACGACCATGTCGAAGTCGTTGGCCTGGGCGACGATCTCCGGCAGCTTGATGTTGTGCGGCGGCGCGTCGATCAGCTTCGAGTTCGGCACCAGGGCGGCCGGCTGGGCGAGCCAGGTCGGATACCAGAACGACTTGATCTCGCGCTTGGCCTGGTAGCGGGAACCGGCGCCGCCGTCGAAGCCGTCGAAGGTGGGAGCCTGAAGGAAGAGCGTGCGCATGGGGTTCAAGGCCTCAGAGCAGGGCGATCGGGTCGGAAGGACGACGAATCGGGGACGAGAGAGCGAAACCGCAAGTCGAGACGGCGGGCTGGCAAGGTCAGACGGTGGGCGACTCAGCATCCTGGCCGAGATTGCCCTCCGGAATAAGCGTTCCATCCGCAACGACGCGATAATCGTGACCTTTCCATGTCACCGCACCCGATACGAAGCTCCATGAGAAGTTCGCGAACGAGAGGATGTCGCGGATCGGCAACAGCCAGTAGGGATGGGGGCCTATGCCGAAGGCGCGCTCCAGCCGCATCGACAGGATGATGCGGCAGGCGAGCGCCAGCGCGGCGACGCCGAGCGCGGTTGCGCCGGCCTCCGGCATGAGTGCCGCGATGAGGGCGATCGGAAAGGCGTGGGTGACGATCGAGCCGGCATAGCCAGCCGGGTCGACGTTGCGGATGGTGCGGTTCCAGCGCAGCTCGTGGCTCCAGAGGCCCGCGATCGCGGTGTCGACGCAGGTATGCCCGATCGTAAAATTCGGGATCGCCACCCGGCCGCCGAGGCCACGCAGGGCCTCGCCGATGGCGTAGTCGTCGGCGAGGTCGTCCTTGAAGGTCGCGAAGCCGCCGATTTTGGCGAGGGACGCCGCCGTGAAGGCGATGGTCGAGCCGAAGCAGGGCTTGGCGAGGCCGAGAGCGGTGCCCATCACGACGTTGGGCAGGAACTGCACGTCGATCGCCAGCGCCGAGAGCTGGGCGTAGACGCCCCGGTCGGCCGGGATGCCGTGGTAGAGGCAGGTCACGCCGGTGACGCCGGGGGCCGACAGCTCGGCCACGACCCGTGTGAGGTAGTCTGGGCGCACCACCATGTCGCTGTCGGCGAGCACGACGACCTCGTTGGCGATCGCGTCCGACATGTTGATCAGGTTCGAGACCTTGCGGTTCGAGCCGTGCTGGCGCGCGTCGACGACGAGGTCGATCCGCAGCGCCGGAAAGGCCGCCTCGATCCGCCGCACGACGCCGATCGCGGGATCGCCGACGCTCTGCACGCCGAACACGATCTGCACCGGGCCGGCATAGTCCTGGGCGCAGAAGGTCGCGAGGTTGTCGAACAGGTTCGGCTCGAGGCCGCAGAGGGGCTTCAGCACGGTGACCGACGGCCGATCCACGCCCTCAGCGAACTCGGGCGCCGGCGTCGCGGAGAACCGCCCGGCGAGGAACGCCGCGGTCAACGCGTAGAGGCAGCCCGCGAGCGCGGGGACCAGGAGGATCGGCGAGAGCCAGGTGAGGTCCATGGGAACGTCGCTCGGTCGCGGGAGGCGAGAATCGGTGGGCCGCGGCGGGCGGCGCGAAGGCTCTGTGCAGGCCGTTCAAGGCGCCGGTTTGGCGGTCAGCATGCCGTCGGTGCGTTGGCGAAGGAATTTCAGCACCCCGTCGGCCCCGCCTGCCTTCAGCGGTGGGCCGAGGGTCGCCCGCTGTCCCGCGACCTCGCTGACGTTGCCGTTGAGCAGCACGTCCTGGATGCGGTTGTCGGCGTTCACGACGAAGTCGATCTGCGAATCGTCGCCGTCCGGGGTGGTCACGTGGGTGAGCACGCGCTGGTTGCTACCGCTCGGCTCGCTCTTGCGGGTCACCTCGAACTTCGCGCCCGCCGCCCGCGCGAGGCGGTTGGCGTAGGTCACGACGAAGTTGCGCCGGAACGCCTCCGTGATCGCGCCCTGCTGCTCGGGGGTGAAGTCGGCCCATTTGGCGCCGATCGCGAGGCGGACCATCGCCGGGTAGTCGAAGGATCGCTCGAGGGTCGGGCCGACCGCGTCGACCCGGTCCTTCAGGGTTCCGGCGCCGTTCTTCACGGTGGCGTCGAAGCGGGCGTAGAGCCCGTCGACAACGGCGACCGCCGGATCGTCGGCGGCCGACGCCGGGACCGCGGCGGCGGCGAGCGCCAGCGCGACGAGGAACCGGCGCATCAGGCGCACTTCTTCAATTCCGGCACCGCGGCGTCCTCGCTGTGGGCGTTCGCGCCGCGGGGGGGCGCGTAGCTGTAGAACGGTCCAAGCGTAGCCGGCACGGAGGCGCCGCCGACCCGGCGAAAGGTGGCCCGCTCCTCCTCCGGCGCGGGGGCGTCCGCCTCGGCGGCTTCGCGGCGGAGGCGGCCCTCCTGCGTGTGCCAGAGCCAGAGACCGGGGACGCCGACGAGCAGGTCGGCGAGGCGCTTCACCAGTGACAGGGCGAGCGCGACTTCCGCCGGGATGCCGAACAGGGCGCAGAGCGCGATCAGGCCGCCCTCCTGCGCGCCCAGCGCTCCGGGCACCGCGAAGGCGGCGCCACGCACGGCCTGGGCGAGGCTTTCGATCACGATCGCCTCGGCGAAGCTCACCGGGTATCCCATGAAGTGCAGGCAGACGTAGACCTCGATCGTGCCGATCAGCCAGCCGACGAGGTGCACGCCGATGCCCGAGAAGATGCGCAGGGGCGCGCCGTAGAGGCGGCGCAGGTTGTCATAGAGCACGTCGACGGCACCCAGCGCCTGCCACTCGCGACCCGAGGCGAAGCGATCGACGATGCCCTGGATCAGGCGGTGCCCAGCCCGGCGCTGGATCAGGTAGAACGCGCCGATGGCCGGCGCCGCGATGGCGAGGCCGCCGGCTACGGTGCGCACGATCGGGCCGTCGCCGGCGAGCCACACCAGCAGCCCGAGGCCGCCCAGCGTGAACAGCAGCTGCGTCAGCGCCTGTGTCATCATGTCGACGAACATGCTCGCGCCGGCGAGGCCGCCGGCGACGCCGCGCTTGGCCAGGAGGCGCGCGCCGACGAAGTCACCGCCCACCGTCGCCACCGGCAGCAGCGTGTTGATGCCCTCGCGCACGAAGCGCAGGTTGATGCAGGCAGAGAGGTTCGGCCGGCCGGAGACGGGGAAGATCACGTACCAGCCGAGGCCGGCCCATGCGACGGCCACGGCGCGCGCGGCGACGACCGCCAGGGCGCCCCAACCGGCACTCACCACCGCCGCGGCCACATCCTCGAGACCGGAGGACAGAAACAGGCCGACGACCGTGCAGAGGCCGGCGATCAGGGCCAGGGTCGTCAGACGTTTCATGATCCTCTTTCAAGCTCGGGGGTGGCTTGATGCTGGATTCTCGCCGCGATTTCGACCGAAAAAGACCGCTGCGGACGAGGAGTAAGGCTCAAGTTGCAGCAACGATCGGCAATGTCTATCACCCGATAGACACAGTGCGGACCAAAGCGGCACCAGGGGTTTTCACCCCGAGCAGACCGCCCGCACGGCGCATCACGAAGGGATCACCATGGACCGCGACGCTTCCCACTCGGCCGGAGAGGCCGTGCTCGACGACGCCCGCGCCGACGGCTTCGTCAGCAGGGAACCCGGAATCCCCGCGCCGCACTCGCCTGTGATGGCGTGGAACGAGTGGGACCCGCTCGAAGAGGTGATCGTCGGATCCCTCGACGGCGCCACGATCCCGACGCACCACCTGACCGTGATCTTCAACCTGCCGCGGGCGGCGCAGCCGTTCTACCGCTTCGCCTCGGGCTTCCGCTACCCGGGCTTTATGAAGAAGCTCGCGCAGAAAGAGCTCGACAACTTCATTCGCATCCTCGCCGGCGAGGGCGTGAAGATCCGCCGCCCGGACACCATCGACTTCTCGAAGAAGTACCGCGCGCCGCGCTGGTCGTCCCGCGGCTTTTGCGTCGCCTGCCCGCGCGACCCGTACCTCGTGATCGGCGACGAGATCATCGAGAGCCCGATGTGCTGGCGCTCGCGCTACTTCGAGGGCGACGCCTACCGCTCGCTGTTCAAGGAATACTTCCGCGCCGGCGCGCGCTGGACCTCCGCGCCGCGGCCTCAGCTCACCGACGAGCTGTACAACTACGACTACCGCGTGCCGAACCTGAAGGCCGGCGAGCCGATGCAGTTCACGGTCAACGAGTTCGAGCCGGTCTTCGACGCCGCCGACTTCGTCCGCTGCGGCCGCGACATCTTCGTCACCCGCTCCAACGTGACGAACCTGATGGGCATCGAGTGGCTGCGCCGCCACCTCGGCTCGGGCTTCCGCGTCCACGAGATCGAGAGCCGCTGCCCGCAGCCGATGCACATCGATTCGTCGTTCATGCCGCTCGCCCCGGGCAAGGTGCTGGTCAACCCGGACTACATCGACGTCGAGAAGTTGCCGGCGGTGTTGAAGAAGTGGGACGTGCTCGTCGCCCCTCGCCCCGACCCCGTCGAAGGCTTCATGAGCAAGATCTCGATGTGCTCGCCCTGGACCTCGATCAACGTGCTCGCCATCGACGAGAAGAAGATCGTCGTGGACCAGAGCCAGCCGACGCTGATCAAGGCGCTCAAGGACTGGGGCTTCGACCCGATCCCGGCGCCGTTCCTGAGCTACGGCCCGTTCGGCGGCTCGTTCCACTGCGCCACCCTCGACGTGCGCCGCCGCGGCACGCTGAAGTCGTACTTCTAGGCCTCTCGCCTCGAACGAAAACGGCCGCATCCCGGAAGGGGTGCGGCCGTTTTGGTTTGTGGTTCGGGACCCTTGAACGCGTCTCCCGGCCGAGAGCCCCCTGCCCGTCATTCCGGGGCGTCGTAGTCGAGCCCGGAATCCAGAGCCGCAGATGGCGCAATCTAGAACTCGACCTCAGGTTCTGGATTCCGGGCTCTGCTGCGCAGCCCCGGAATGACGGGGAGAGGATGGAACCGGGTTCGCGGAGCATCCGAATTGAGCGAAGACGCCGCTGGCTGCAGAAAACCTGGCCTCCATCTCTTGAGAAGACGGAAGCCAAGTCGCGGTTTATTTCAACGCGAAAACTTCTTGTACTTGATCTTCTTCGGCATCAGCGAGTCGGCGCCGAGCCGGCGCATCTTGTCGGCCTCGTAATCCGAGAAGTTGCCCTCGAACCACTCGACGTGGCTGTCGCCCTCGAAGGCGAGGATGTGGGTCGCGATGCGGTTCAGGAACCAGCGATCGTGGCTGATGATGACGGCGCAGCCGGCGTAATCCTCCAGCGCGTCCTCGAGGGCGCGCAGGGTCTCCATGTCGAGGTCGTTGGTCGGCTCGTCGAGCAGCAGCACGTTGGCGCCGCCCTTCAGCGTGCGGGCGAGGTGCACGCGGTTGCGTTCGCCGCCCGACAGCGTGCCGACCTTCTTCTGCTGGTCGCCGCCCTTGAAGGCGAAGGCCGCGCAGTAGGCGCGCGAATTAATCTCGCGCTTGTTGAAATAGATGATGTCGTTGCCGCCCGAGACCTCCTGCCAGACCGTGGCGTTGGGGTCGAGCGCGTCGCGCGACTGGTCGACGTAGCCGAGCTTCACCGTCGTGCCGACGGAGATGTCGCCGCCGTCCGGCTTCTCCTGGCCGGTGATCATCTTGAACAGCGTCGTCTTGCCGGCGCCGTTCGGGCCGATCACGCCGACGATGCCGCCCGGCGGCAGCTTGAACGACAGGTCCTCGATCAGCAGGCGGTCGCCGAAGGCCTTGTTGAGGTGGTCGAACTCGATGACGTTGTTGCCCAGCCGCTCGTCGATCGGGATTACGATCTGCGCCGCCGCGTCGACCTTGTTGTTCTGCTTGGCGACCAGCTCCTCGTAGCGCGTGATACGCGCCTTCGACTTGGACTGGCGCGCCTTCGGCGAGGCGGAGATCCATTCCTGCTCGCGGGCGATCGAGCGCTGGCGCGCCATGTCCTCGCGGCCCTCCTGCTGCAGGCGCTTCTGCTTCTGCACCAGCCAGGCCGAATAGTTGCCCTCGTAGGGGATGCCCTTGGTGCGATCGAGCTCGAGGATCCAGCTGGTGACGTTGTCGAGGAAGTAGCGATCGTGGGTCACGATCAGGATCGCGCCCGGGTAGTTCTTGAGGTGGCCTTCGAGCCAGTTCACCGTCTCGGCGTCGAGGTGGTTGGTCGGCTCGTCGAGAAGCAGCAGCTCAGGCTCCCACAGCAGCAGCCGGCAGAGCGCGACGCGGCGGCGCTCGCCGCCCGACAGGGTGGCGACCGGCTGCTCGTCGCTCGGGCAGCCCAGGGCCTCCATGGCTTGGTCGACCTTGGATTCGAGTTCCCAGAGGTTCTGCGATTCGATCTCGTCCTGGAGGCGGGTCATCTCGTCCGCCGTCTCGTCGGAATAGTTCATCGCGAGCTCGTTGTAGCGGTCGAGCAGCGCCTGCTTTTCGGCGACGCCCTCCATCACGTTCTCGCGGACCGATTTGGTCGTATCGAGCTGCGGCTCCTGCGGCAGGTAGCCGACCCGCGCGCCCTGCGCGACGAAGCCCTCCCCGGTCCACTCCGTGTCGATGCCGGCCATGATCTTCAGGAGCGTCGACTTGCCCGAGCCGTTGATGCCGAGCACACCGATCTTGGCATCGGGGTAGAAGGACAGGTTGACGTTGTCCAACACCTTCTTCCCACCGGTGTAGGTCTTGGTCAGGCCTTTCATGTGGTAGATGAATTCGCGGGCCATCGCAGGCATCCTATCAGGTTCGGCGGGGCCGGCGCGGGAGGTCGCGCGGCCCGATGGCGGGTGCAGGGTCGTCCGGGCAGGCACGCGCCATGCCCGCGGCTAACCCTGCGGGGTACGGTTCTGCGGAGCGGGCGCCGCGCGCCCTCACCCGCAATCCCTGGAGATGATCCCGCTCGCGTATCAGGACGGCCGGTGCCGGGCAAGGATCGGGGGATGGATCGGGGCGTGGTGGCCGCTGTGGGACTCGAACCCACACGGGCGAAGCCCGAGGCATTTTAAGTGCCTTCCGTCTACCAATTTCGGCAAGCGGCCCTGCGATGCGCCGAAGAGGTAACCGTCGGCGCGAACGAGATCAAGTTTCTCGAGATCAAGCGTCCGGCGTCCAACCGTAGAGCCAGGCGTAGCGTTCGCGCATGCCGTCTGGGCCGAGACGACGCATCACCGCGTCGCGCACGAAGGCGGTGATGCCGCCGGCATGGTAGGTCCGGCCATTGGCGCGGGCGGCGCGCTGCACCCGGCGGACCCGGCGCCGACGGGCCCTGGCGTAGGCGTCGAGCGCCTCGGCGACGGGCTGCGCGGCGAGGCACTGCGCAAGAATCGCGCAATCCTCTATCGCCAGTGCCGCACCTTGCGCCAGGAACGGCAGAACCGGGTGGGCGGCGTCGCCCAGCAGCGCGATCCGGCCGCGGGCGATCGGGCGCGCCACCGGCCGGTCGGCGAGCGACCAGACCAGCCAGGAATCGGGCACGGTCAGGAGTTCGGCCAGATCCGGCGCGCAGTCGCGGAACTGCGCGCGCAGCACCGCCGGCTCGCCGAGCCGCCCCCAATCTTCGTCGCCCTGCCGCTCCGGCACGACCGCGACCACGTTGAGGTCGCGCCCGGCATGGATCGGGTAGTGGACGACATGGCGGCCGCGCCCGAGCCAGAGCCCGGTCGCCTCGCCCGCAAGCGCCTCCGGCACCGCCTCACGCGGCACGATCGCCCGCCAGGCGGCCATCCCGGCTTGGCTGAGCCCACGCGGATCGAGGTGGACGCGGATGCGCGAGCGCAGGCCGTCCGCGCCGACGACCAAGTCGGCCGACAGGTTTTCGCTGCGCGCGCCGTTCCCGCTCTCAAGGGCTAGGGTGACGCAGTCCTCGGTCTCGGTGAGGCCGGTGACTTCGCGGCCCATCATCAGGCGGATGCCGGGGCGCGAGCGCACCGCGTCGAGGAGCAGGGTCTGAAGGTCGGCCCGGTGGATGACGTAGTAGGGCGCACCGAAGGCGTCGCGCGCCGCCGCGCCGAGCGTCACGCCGCCAATCTTGCGGCCCGAATCGAGCGCGCGGACGACGACGCCCGGCGGCTCCGAGCCGGCGCGCCGGAGGGCCGCCGCGAGGCCGAGGTCGGCGAGCACGCGGCTCGCGTTCGGGGAGAGCTGAAGACCGGCGCCGACCTCGCTGAACCCGGTTCGGCGCTCGGCGATCGTGACGGCGTGGCCGGCGGCGTTCAGCGCCAGCGCCGCGGTCAGCCCGCCGATCCCACCGCCGACCACGGCGACGCTCAGCGCCGGCCCGGGGTCTCGCGGCATCAGGCTTCGCGGCATGGCCCTATTCGGCCGCCGCCTTCTGGTCGTGCCAGACGCTCGCCGCCGGGTCGGCGTGGCCGGCCTTCAGGTCGGCGCGGTGGCGATAGAGCGTCGAGCAGTACTGGCAGATGATCTCGTTGTCGGCACCCATGTCGAGGAACACGTGCGGGTGGTCGAACGGCGGCAGCGCGCCGATGCACATGAACTCGCGCGAGCCGACATGGATGACCGCGACGCCGAGCTCGTTGTGGAAGTGCGGTACCGCCCTGTCAGCCATCGCGCCGTCCTGTGCCTTTGGACCCGTCGCACCGGGTCGCCCGAGCCCCGCTTATGCCGCCGTGCCTCCGTCCGGCGCAAGCCTCGGAGCGAACGCAGGCGCCCTCAGGTCACGCGGCGCCGGGTCGGTCGCCCGGCGTAGAGTTCCGTGACTTGGCGCTGCGGCGGCCACGCCGTACATAAGCTGTCGAAGACCGGCCCGGCGCGGACAAGCCCCTCGATGACCCAGCAAGACCAAGCGACGCGGCGGGTGCCCCAAGCACCGATCCACGGGCCGGAGGGCTTCGAAGGCATGCGCCGCGCCGGACGCCTGACGGCGGAAGGCCTCGACGTGCTGATGGAGGCGACCCAGCCCGGCGTGACCACCGAGGCGCTCGATAAGCTCGCCTACGAGTTCGCCATGGATCACGGCGCCTACCCGGCCTCGCTGCTCTATCGCGGCTACCCGAAATCGATCTGCACCTCGATCAACCACGTGGTCTGCCACGGCATCCCCAACGACAAGCCTTTGCGCGAGGGCGACATCGTCAACCTCGACATGTGCCTGATCCTCGACGGGTGGCACGGCGATTCGAGCCGGATGGCCTTCGTCGGCGAGGTGCCGCGCAAGGCCGCCCGCCTTTGTGAGATCACCTACGAGGCGCTGATGCGCGGCGTCGCCGCGGTGAAGCCCGGCGGCTCGACCAACGACATCGGCCGCGCGATCCAGACCTACGCCGAGGGCGAGCGCTGCTCGGTGGTGCGCGACTTCTGCGGCCATGGCCTCGGCCGGAGCTACCACGACGCGCCGACCATCTTGCATTACGTCGAGGCGAGCTACGACGTGCCGCTGAGGCCGGGCCAGTTCTTCACGATCGAGCCGATGATCAACCTCGGCCGCCCGGCGGTGAAGGTGCTCTCCGACGGCTGGACCGCGGTGACCCGCGACCGCTCGCTCTCGGCCCAGTTCGAGCACACGGTGGCGGTGACCGAGACCGGCGTGGAGATCTTCACGGTGTCGCCGAAGGGGCTGAACCAGCCCGCCAACCCGGGAGCCTGAGGCCGTGCCGGGCCCCGGCGACGAGGCCGAGCACGGGCTCTTCGCCGAACGGCCGGCCGTCGCCCCGAAGCCGGAGGCGCCGCCGCACTATCTCGGCCATCGCGACCGCCTGCGCGAGCGCTTCACCAAGCACGGCGCCGACGCGCTGCCCGACTACGAGCTGCTCGAGCTCGCCCTGTTCCGCGCCATCCCGCGCCGGGACGTGAAGCCGCTGGCCAAGGCGCTGATCCGCCGCTTCGGCAGCTTCGCGGAGGTGCTGAGCGCCGAGCCGGCGCGCCTCGCCGAGGTCGAGGGCGTCAGCGCCGGGGTCGTCGCCGACCTCAAGCTGATGGAGGCGGCCGGGCGGCGGCTGGCGCGGGGCGCCATCGCACAGCGCGCGCTGCTCTCCTCCTGGGCCGAACTGATCGAGTACCTGCGCGCCACCATGGCCTTCGCCACCCGCGAGGAGTTCCGGGTGCTGTTCCTCGACAAGCGCAACCACCTCATCGCCGACGAGATCCAGGGGCGCGGCACGGTCGACCACACGCCGGTCTACCCGCGGGAGGTGGCGCGGCGGTCGCTCGAACTGTCGGCGACCGCGATCATCCTGGCGCACAACCACCCGTCGGGCGATCCGGCGCCCTCGGCCGCCGACGTGGCGATGACTCGCGAGGTCGTCGCCGTGTTGAGCCCGCTGAAGATCGTGGTGCACGACCACGTCATCCTCGGCCGATCGGGTCATGCCAGCTTAAAGGGCCTGCGCCTGATCTGAGACGTGTTTGGAACGAGCCTCGGACAAGCTCGTAATCCCTTTGCGTGGCGCGCCTCTTGCCTCTAGCGTGCCGTATCGGGGAGAGACTGTATGGCGGGCGTAGCCTTCGACGAGATGACCGCCTTCGCAGGCAGCGCGACGAGCCAAGCCGACGTCCGCGAGGCCTACGGCCAGCTCAAGGCGTGGCTCGACGCGACGCCTGTCGATCACTTCAACACCCGCCGCAGCCAGGCCGAGCTACTGTTCCGGCGTATCGGCATCACCTTCGCGGTCTACGGCGACAACGAATCGACCGAGCGGCTGATCCCGTTCGACATCATCCCGCGGGTGATCACCAAGCCGGAATGGGGCTTCCTCGAGCGCGGGCTGAAGCAGCGCGTCACCGCGATCAACATGTTCCTGAAGGACATCTACGGCGCCCAGGAATGCATCAAGGCCGGCATCATCCCGGCCGACCTCGTCTACAAGAACGCCCACTACCGGATGGAGATGCGCTCGTTCCGGGTGCCGCACGACCTCTACGTGCACATCGCCGGCATCGACATCGTCCGGACCGGCGAGAACGACTTCTTCGTGCTGGAGGACAACGCCCGCATCCCCTCCGGCGTGTCGTACATGCTCGAGAACCGCGAGGTGATGCTGCGGCTGTTCCCGGACCTGTTCTCCCGCCACCGCGTCGCGCCGGTGGAGAACTATCCGGACGCCCTGCTCGCGACGCTGCGCAGCCTCGCGCCGGTGACGGCGACCCGCGACCCCACCGTCGTGCTGCTGACGCCCGGCCGCTACAACTCGGCATTCTACGAGCACTCGTTCCTCGCCGACAAGCTCGGCGTCGAGCTGGTGGAGGCGGGCGACCTCTTCACCAAGGACGACGTGGTCTACATGCGGACCACCGAGGGGCCGCGCCGGGTCGACGTGATCTACCGCCGCCTCGACGACGACTTCCTCGACCCGTTGGTGTTCCGCCCCGATTCGATGCTCGGCGTGCCGGGCCTGATGAACGCCTACGAGCGCGGCAGCGTCACGCTGGCCAACGCGGTGGGCACCGGCATCGCCGACGACAAGGCGGTCTACAGCTACATGCCGGAGATCGTGAAGTTCTTCACCGGCGAAGAGCCCATCCTGCACAACGTGCCGACCTATCGCTGCCGCGAGAAGGAGGCCTTCTCCTACGTGATGGACAACCTGTCAGAGCTCGTCGTGAAGGAGGTCAACGGGTCGGGTGGCTACGGCATGCTCGTCGGGCCGCACGCGACCAAGCGCGAGATCGAGGAGTTCGCCAAGCGCCTGCGCCACGCGCCGGACGGCTTCATCGCCCAGCCGACGCTCTCGCTCTCCACCTGCCCGACCTTCGTCGCCTCGGGCGTGGCCCCGCGCCACGTCGACCTGCGCCCCTTCGTGCTGTGCGGCGCCGACGAAATCCGCATCGTGCCGGGCGGGCTCACCCGCGTGGCGTTGAAGGAGGGATCTTTGGTAGTGAATTCGAGCCAGGGCGGCGGTACGAAGGACACCTGGGTCCTGGACGCGTGACGGCCTGACGCCTGCCCTCACCGAGAACCGCGGAGCGGCGCACGCCTCCGGGCCGAGCCGAAGAGACCCAGCGAAACAGCCATGCTCTCCAGGACTGCCGACAACCTCTACTGGCTCTCGCGCTACGTCGAACGGGCGGAATTCGTCGCCCGCATCCTCGACGCCGCGCATCGGCTGGCCTCGCTGCCGACGAGCTACGGCGGGGGCGAGACCAACGAATGGGCCTCGGCGCTGGCCTCTGCCGGCGACCCGGAGGTTTTCAAGCCGCATTACGACGGCGTGAACGCCGCCACCGTGTGCGACTTCCTCGCCTTCAGCCCGCACAACCCGTCCTCGATCCGCTCCTGCATCGAGAGTGCGCGCGAGAACGCCCGGAGCGTCCGCACCGCGCTCACCACGGAGATGTGGGACACCATCAACGGGGCGTGGCTCGAATTGCGGTCCTACGAGAAGAAGGACCTCGACCGCGACGCGTTCTCGCGCTTCCTCGACTGGGTGAAGGGCATCTCGCTGACCTTCGACGGCTCGGCCTACCGGACGATGCTGCGCAACGACACCTACTGGTTCACGCGGCTCGGCACCGCGATCGAGCGGGCCGACAACACCGCCCGCATCCTCGACGTGAAGTACAAGATCCTCCTGCCGGCATCCGAGACCGTCGGCGGCAGCCTCGACTACTTCCAGTGGACCACGATCCTGCGCGAAGTCTCCGCCTTCAACGCCTATCACTGGGTGTATCGCGAGAGCGTCAAGCCGCTGCTGGTGGCCGACCTGCTGATCCTCAACCGGCAGATGCCGCGCTCCTTCGCCAACTGCTACGGCGTGCTCGTCGAGCATCTCGACCTGATCGCCGACGCCTACGGGCGCCGCGGCGCGAGCCAGCGCCTCGCGAGCAACCTGCTCGCGCGCCTGGAAAGCGAGGAGATCGACCGGGTCTTCGCCTCGGGGCTGCATGAGTTCGTGATCGCGTTCATCGGCGAGAACAACAAGGTCGGCGCCGCGATCGCGGACCAGTATCTCGGCTGAAGCGCCGAGGTCCGCGGAAGACGTGGCGATTCGGCTTCCAAGGACGCGGGCTCGGTTGCACCCGACCGCGGAACGTCGTGTAGAACGTGGCACCGGGGCCGCGCGAGGCTCCGACCGTCGGCACCGCCGAGATGGGCGGAGGCGGGACGGCGAAGGCAAAGCCGGCACGAATCACGCCGGCAGAGGCAAGACGGGCAGAATCGACGCATGCGCATCCGCGTGGTCCACGAGACCATCTACAGCTACGAGCAACCGGCACGCGGGCTGATCCAGGTCCTGCGCATGACGCCGCGCGACCACGACGGCCAGTACGTCCGCCGCTGGCGTATCGAGCCGTCGGTCGACGGCCGGCTCACCGAGCGAGAGGACGGCTACGGCAACGTCGTGCACTGGTTCACGCCGGATCAGGCCTCCGACGCCCTGGTGATCCGGGTGACCGGCGAGGTCGACACCCACGAGACCCACGGCATCGTCCGCGGCGCCGTCGAGCGGCTGCCCGAGACGTTCTACCTGCGCGACACCGACCTCGTCCTGCCGAGCCCGGAGATCCAGGCGCTGTCCGACGCGGTCGCCACCGCCGGCGATCCGGCCGCGCTCCCCTTCCTGCACCGCCTGATGGCCGCGGTGCACGCGCACATGAGCTACACGCCGGGCCCTGCCAGCGCCGCCGTGCCCGCGCCGAAGGCCTTCGCGGCGGAGGCCGGCGTGTGCCAGGATTTCGCCCACGTCTTCATCGCCGCCGCCCGGCACCGGGCGATTCCCGCCCGCTACGTCTCCGGATACCACCGTCCGGAGGGAAGCGACGCCGAGCAGCAGACGCCGCACGGCTGGGCCGAAGCGCTGGTGCCCGATCTCGGCTGGGTCGGCTTCGACCCGACCACCGGCGACGCGACGACGGAGGCCTACATCCGCGTCGCCTCCGGCCTTGACTACCTCGGCGCCGCCCCGATCCGCGGCAGCCGCACCGGCGGCGGCACCGAAACGCTGGACGTGAAGCTCCGGGTGGAGCAAGCCCAGGCGGCACCGCAATCCTGACGCGCGCACCTCTTCGAAAAGCCTGATCCCATGACTTACTGCGTCGGCGTCCTTGTCGAGGACGGCCTGGTGATGATCGCCGACACCCGCACCAATGCGGGGCTCGACGACATCTCGACCTATCGCAAGCTCCACCACTTCAACGTGCCGGGCGAGCGGGTGATGATGCTGGCCTCGGCCGGCAACCTCTCGGTGACGCAATCGGTGCTGAGCCTGCTCTCCGAGGGCGTGACCGGCGACGACGGCGAGCCGAAGCTGAAGCTCGTCGAGACGACCACGATGTTCGAGGCGGCCCAGCTCGTCGGCCGTGCCATCCGCCGCGTCCGCGCGATCGAGAAGACCGGATTCGAGGCGGCGGGGCTTCGGTTCTCCGTGTCGCTGCTGTTCGGAGGCCAGATCGGCAGCGAGCCGATGCGGCTGTTCCTGATCTACTCGGCCGGCAACTTCATCGAGTGCAGCACCGACGCGCCCTTCCTGCAGATCGGCGAGCACAAGTACGGCAAGCCGATCCTCGACCGCGCCGTGAAGTTCGAGACCGAGCTCTACGACGCGCTCAAGGTCGGCCTCGTCTCGATGGATTCGACGATGCGCTCGAACCTCGGCGTCGGCCTTCCGATCGACATTGCCCTCGCCCGCCGCAACGCCCTCGACCTCGAGGTCAACCACCGGATCGAAGCCGGCGAGGGCTACTTCCACGACCTGCGCGAACGCTGGTCGGCAGCTTTGCGCGCCGCCCACCGCGCGATCCCGCGCCCGCCCTACGGGCCTGCGCCGACGAAGTAGGTTTGCCGAATCTATTCGCTCCCAATCAGCGACCTCATCCTGAGGTGCTGCAGCGAAGCGGAGGCCTCGAAGGAGGCCTCCAGGTATCGCGCGCGAGCTGGATGGCTCCTTCGAGGCGGCTGATGCCGCACCTCAGGATGAGGGGGTGGGTGGGCGAAACCGATCGAGAGCGGTTTTCGGCGAAACGCCGAGCGGGCAGCCAGGATCCTGCGATCCTTTGATCCTGCCTCAGCGCTCGTCCGAGCGGGTTGCCCAGGCGCTCAAAAGCGCGCGCGTTTCAGCCGCTGGGTCGGCGGCGCGCATCAGGCCGCCCATCACGGCCATACCCGCCGCGCCGTGCCGACGGCATTCGGCGGCGGTGATGATATCGATCCCTCCGAGCGCGATCACCGGAATTCCGATCCGCACAGCTTCGGCGATGGCCCCGATCCCGAGGGCGGGGCCGTAGCCGGGCTTGCTCGCGGTGGGGAAGATCGGGCTCAGCGTCACGTAGTCCGCGCCGCCCTCGGCCGCCTCCGCGACGTCTCGGAGCGTGTGGGCCGAGATGCCGACGAGGGCTGCGCCGACCCGTTGCCGGGCCGCGGCGATGGCGGATCGATCCGTCCCGCCGCCGAGATGGAGTCCGGCGCCGAGGTCGGCCGCGAGGTCGGCGTCGCCGCCGACGGTGAGCAAGCCGCCGGCCTGGCCGACGCGTTCGGCGATCCGCGCCGCCAGCTCCCGCCGCTCGGATGGCGGCAAGTCCTTGTCGCGTAACCAGACCCAGCGACCGCCGCCGTGGAGCACGGCGGCGACGGCCTCCACCAGGGGGCGCGGCCCGTGCCGGTCGGTGACCGCCAACAGGGGCGACGGCAGGCTACGAGCCGACAAGGCCGAGCTGCGGGCTCGACGGCTCGGCCCGGCCGCGTCGGGGAATGCGGCCGGCAAGATACGCGTCGCGTCCCGCTTGGACCGCGCCGCGCATGGCGTAGGCCATGCGGACGGGGTCGTCGGCCTTGGCGACGGCGGTGTTGATCAGGCAGGCGTCGGCCCCAAGCTCCATCGCGATCACCGCGTCGGAGGCCGTGCCGATGCCGGCATCGACGATCACCGGCACGCTCATGCGGCGGCAGATCAGCTCCAGGTTGGCCGGGTTGGCGATGCCCATGCCCGACCCGATGAGCGAGCCCATCGGCATCACTGCGGCGCAGCCGAGGTCGGCGAGCCGTTGGCAGACGATCGGGTCGTCGTTGCAGTATGGCAGCACGACGAAGCCGTCGTCGACGAGGTGGCGGCAGGCCTCGATCAGCTCGGTCACGTCCGGGTACAGCGTCTCGCGGTCGCCGATGACCTCGACCTTGATCCAGTTCGTGTCGAGGGCCTCGCGCGCCAGCTCCGCGGTCATGATCGCGTCGCGCGCGGTCTCGCAGCCGGCGGTGTTGGGCAGGAAGCGACGCCCCTTCAGGATCTTGACCGTGTCCGAGCCGTGGCCCTGGAGCGAAACCCGGCGGATCGAGGCGGTGGCGACTTCGGCCCCCGAGGCCGCGACCGCATCGCGCATGATCACCTGCGTCGGATAGCCGGCCGTGCCGATGAACAGGCGCGAACTCAGCGTGACGCCGGCGACGACGAAGGGGTCGTCGGCCTCCGGACGGAGGGGTGTGAGCGTCTCGAGCATCCTCTAGCCTCCCTGCATGGCGCGTACGATCTCGATGCGGTCGCCGTCCGCGATAGGGGTACGCTCCCAATCGCGACGGCGGACGACGCGGCCGTTGACCGCGATGGCGACCCCCTGCGGATCGGGGCTGCCGGTCTCCTCCGCCGCGTGCGCGAACAACGCGGCGAGGTCGGCGGCCTCGATCTCGCGGGCTTGCCCGTTCACCGTCAGCCTCATGCCGAAGCCCTCACGTCCTGGCTTGCGGTAAACCGCGCGAGGGAGAAATCCCGGGCCACCGCCGGCATCGCGCCCGTGGTGACGAGGGCAGCGATCGCGTCGGCGGTCACCGGGGCGAGCAGGTAGCCGTTGCGATGATGGCCGGTGGCGACGACCAGCCCGGGGGCGATCTCGCCCAGGATCGGCGCGTCGTCGTCCGAGGTCGGGCGGAACCCGCTCCACACCGCCTCGACCTCCATCTCCTCGATGCCGGGCAGCACGCGCCGCGCGCCCTCCAGAAGAGCGTAGAGCCCGCCGGCGGTGACGCCGGGGCGGAAGCCGCAATCCTCCACCGTCGCGCCGACGACGATGCGGCCGTCGCCCTTCGGTGCCATGTGGACCTGCTCGGTCCACACCATGTGCGACAGCGTGCCGGTGCGCGCGGTCGTCTTCAGCGCCAACGATTGGCCCTTGAGCGGGCGGACCGGCAGGGCGAGGTTTTGGGGCAGCAGGCCGCCCTCCCCGCTCCAGGCGCCGGCCGCCAGGATCACGGTGTCGGCCTGCAGAACGCCATTGGCGGTGCGGAGGCCGGTGACGCGCCCGGATGTCCGTTCGAGGGCGACGACCGGGCTGTTCTCGACGAGCGCCACGCTGGCGCCACGGCAGGCCTGCACGAGCGCCGCCATCACCCGGCTGGGATCGACCTGGTGGTCGAGCGGGCAGAACACGCCGGCGGTGACCGAGGGGCGCAGGGCCGGCTCGCGGCGGCGGACCTCGGTGCCCGCGACCCATTCGGCGGCGACGCCCGAGCGGCGCTGCAGGTCGTAGCGGAAGCGCAGGCGCTCGACCTCGTCGCGGCCGATGGCCAATACCAGCGTCCCGTCCTCGCGGTAATCGATGTCGTGGCCGGCGGCCGCTTGGAGCTCGTCGCGGAACCGGGGCCAGCGCCGCAGCGAATCGAGGGCGAGCGGGAGCAGCGGGTCCGAGCCGGGCTCGTGCTCGGCCGCGGGCGCCAGCATGCCGGTGGCGGCGAGGCTCGCGCCGGACCCGATGGTCTCGCGCTCGACGACCGCGACGGACCGACCGGACTGCGCGATGCGCCAGGCGATCGACAGCCCGATCAGGCCGCCGCCGACGATGGCGACGTCGGCGCGGACGGGCAACGTGACGGACGGGTTCGTGCCGCCGTTCGTCCGGCGAACCCCGATCGGTGATGCTGGGTGACGACCCAAAAGATCCTCCGCGTGGTGTCGCAGAGACCGGGCCTGACGCTTCCTTCGAGAAGCTGGTGCGATCCGTCCACGAGGATGACGCCCACGGTCCAATCCCTACGCCGGTGTGAACCGGATCAGGTTCGAAGGATTTCCGCGCCGCGAGCCCTTGCGAACCTGCCAGCGGTTTCTCAGCCCCTTGCCGGGGATCTCCCTGGAACACCGCAGATGTGGTCCCACTGGCCGGCCCGGTCAACCCCGTCAAAAGGGCGAGCGCGCAGGTTGGTCGCCGTCTGTCGTCGTGATGCCGAGACGGTTCGGAAACCCTGTCGGCACGAAAGGCGGCGGGTTTCCGCCGGGTACGCGCGAGGCGCCACGTATCGTTCACCGGTTCCGTGGTGGTCTCCGCCGGTCCCCCTCGGGGCGCGGAGGTTGGCGTTGCGGACGATCCTGTTGCTCTGCGTAGGGGCCGGCCTCGCCGCAGGCGTGCTCGGCGGGGTCGGCGACCGCCTGACTCACCGCAAGGCCGACGCGCGACCGGCGCCCGCGGCGCCGCCATCCTCCTCGGCACCGAGTGCGATCGCCCTCAATGCGGACCGCAGCGGCCACTTCCTCGCCGACGCCCTGGTGGACGGCCGCTCGCTGCGGATGATGGTCGACACCGGCGCCACCGCGTGCAGCTTCACCGAGGAGGCGGCCGCGCGTCTCGGCCTCGTCCTCACGCCGCGCGACTTCACCCAATCGGTGATGACGGCCAACGGCGTTGTGCGGGTCGCCCCGGTGCGCATCGGCATGATCCGGATCGGGCCGGTCACCGTGCGCGACGTCGAAGCGGTGGTCGTGCCCGGCGGCGGCCTCGGCACGAACCTGCTTGGGATGTCGTTCCTCAAGCGGGTGCGCGACTTCAGCATCGCCGGCGGCACGCTGACGCTGCGGGGCTGAGATCAGCCCTGGCGGCGATGCGGCTTCGGACGCGGCCGGTAGACCATCATCGGCTCGGAAAAGCCGTCGAGGACATGCTCGCCGAGCGGCACCGGATCGCCCCACAGGAAGTCGACGAAGGGCTTCGACATCAGCAGCGGCTCGCCCAGCGTCTTGTTGAGCCGGGCGATGCGGCTCGCCATGTTCACGTCGCGGCCGATGACGGTGAAATCGAGCCGCGTGCCCGAGCCGACGTTGCCGTAGGCGGCCTCGCCGTGGTGGAGCGCGATGCCGGCCATCATCGGCACCGCGAACTGGTGAAGGGTGTTGGCCTCCTCCAGCGCTTGGAGTGCGCCCTGCGCCGCCGTCAGCGCACCCTTGGCGGCGCCGCCGAGGTCGTCGCCCGGCTCGCGGAAGATCGCGAGCAGGCCGTCGCCAAGGTACTTCAGCACCTCGCCGCCCTCGCGTTCGATCGGCGGGACCAGGCAGTCGAAGAAGATGTTGAGCAGGTCCACCGCCTCTTCCGGCGTCATGTCCGCCGAGATGCGGGTGTAGTCGCGCATGTCGGCGAACAGGATCGCCGAGCGGATGCGCTTCACCTGGCCGCGACGGATGTCCCCCGACAGGATCGCCCGGTGCGGCTCGTCGCCGACGTAGATGCGCAGCACCGTGTCGAGCTGCTTGGTGACGAGGCGCATCTCCATCACCGCGGCGAGCGCCGGCATGACGAAGCGCAGGATCGCGACGTCCTCGTCGCGGAACCCGTCCGGGTCGCGGGTCGCGAAGGTGATGCCGTTATGGGTGCCGTTGGTGAAGAACAGCGGCACGACGATGTAGTGGGTGTAGCCGGCGGCCTTCAGGTCGGGGATCACCGAGTAGGCGTCGTCCGGCGTGTCGGCGAGATCGAGGATCAGCCATGCGGCGTCCTCGTGCACCCTCCGGAACGGGCTCGCCGCGTAGGCGCGCTCGGAAGCCTCGCCGTGCGGAAACAACCGCACCGTGGTGCCGGCCTCGCGCGTCCAGATGCGCCCGATGCCGGAATACTCGGAATGCAGCGTGTCGATCGCCGTCGAGGTCCGATCGACGGGCACGCCGACCTGGTTCAGGCGCTCGGCGAAGCCAGCGATCAGGTCGTCGGGCTCGGGCAGGCGCGCTCCTTCGCTCAGCAACCAGTCGCGGATCGCGACGCATTCCTGCAGCGCGCCGAACGGCACGTCGTCCGCCTCCGAGCCGTCGGCTGCGGCGGTCGGCGGCACGGGTGGATGCTGGCGACGCTCAAGCATACGGCCAAGGTGGGTTCGCGGACCGCCAAAGCAAGGCTTCGGGCCGCCGACGACGTGGTCCGCCGACACGAGTCGGCGCAACACGTCATGGCGGATCGGCCGCTCAGTTGTCCAGGAAGCTCCGCAGCTTCCGGCTCCGGCTCGGGTGCTTCAGCTTGCGCAGGGCCTTCGCCTCGATCTGGCGGATGCGCTCGCGGGTCACCGAGAACTGCTGGCCGACCTCTTCGAGGGTGTGGTCGGTGTTCATGCCGATGCCGAAGCGCATGCGCAGCACGCGCTCCTCGCGCGGCGTGAGCGAGGCGAGTACGCGCGTCGTAGTCTCGCGCAGGTTCGACTGGATCGCGGCGTCGATCGGCAGGACGACGTTCTTGTCCTCGATGAAGTCGCCGAGGTGCGAATCCTCCTCGTCGCCGATCGGCGTCTCGAGCGAGATCGGCTCCTTGGCGATCTTAAGGACCTTGCGCACCTTCTCCAGCGGCATGGCCAGCTTCTCGGCCAGCTCCTCCGGGGTCGGCTCGCGGCCGATCTCGTGCAGCATCTGGCGCGAGGTGCGGACGATCTTGTTGATCGTCTCGATCATGTGCACCGGGATGCGGATGGTTCTCGCTTGATCCGCGATGCTGCGGGTGATCGCCTGGCGGATCCACCAGGTGGCGTAGGTCGAGAACTTGTAGCCGCGGCGGTACTCGAACTTGTCGACGGCCTTCATCAGGCCGATGTTGCCCTCCTGGATCAGGTCCAGGAACTGCAGGCCGCGGTTGGTGTACTTCTTGGCGATCGAGATCACGAGGCGGAGGTTGGCCTCGATCATCTCCTTCTTGGCCTGGCGGGCTTCGCGCTCGCCCTTCTGGACCATGTTGACGATCTTGCGGTACTCGCCGATCTCCAGGCCCGTCTCGGAGGCGAGCGTCAGGATCTGCTCGCGCAGGTCCGAGACCTGCTTCGAACCCTTCTCGACGAGGTTCTTCCAGCCCTTGCCGCCGAGCGTCCCGACGCGGGTCATCCAGTTCGGGTCGAGCTCCCAGCCCTGGTAGTGGCGCAGGAACTCGTCGCGGGCGACGCCGTGGCTCTCGGCGTAGCGCATCAGGCGGCCCTCATGCGAGATAAGGCGCTTGTTGATGTCGTAGAGCTGCTCGACCAGGGCCTCGATGCGGTTGTTGTTCAGGGACAGCGACTTCACGTCGGCGACGACGGTGTCCTTGAACTCGGCCTGCTTCTTCTCCTGGGCGGGCGTCGTCTTCTCGTTGCCGGCCTTGCGCGCGGTCTCCTCGTTCTGGAGCTTGCGCAGCTTGCGGTAGTTGTTGGCGATCGCGTCGAACGTCTCGAGCACGCGCGGCTTGATCTCGGCTTCCATCGCCGCGAGCGAGACGTTGTTCTCCATGTCGTCGTCGTCGTCGCCGCCCTCGGGCGCCGGCGTCTCGGCCTCGGCTTCCTCTCCCTCGGTCGCGCCCTCGGCGATCTGCGGGTTCTTGCCGTCGGGGCCGGCATAGGTGGCTTCGAGGTCGATGATGTCGCGCAGCAGCACCTTGCCGTCGACGAGTTCGTCGCGCCAGATGATGATCGCCTGGAAGGTCAGCGGGCTCTCGCACAGGCCGGCGATCATCGCCTCGCGGCCGGCCTCGATCCGCTTCGCGATGGCGATCTCGCCCTCGCGCGACAGCAGCTCGACCGAGCCCATCTCGCGCAGGTACATGCGCACCGGGTCGTCGGTGCGGTCGGTCGGCTCCTTGGTGGCGGTGACGACCGCGACGGCGCGCGTCGGGGCGACCTCGGCCACCTCCGTACCCTCGGCGCCCTCCTCGTCCTCCGACGCCTCGCCGTTGGCGGGCTTGTCGGCGGCGGCCTCGTCGGTCTCCTCGGCCTCGACGACGTTGATGCCCATCTCGGAGAGCTGGGACAGCACGTCCTCGAGCTGGTCGGGGTCGGACTGCCCCTCGGGCAGGACCTCGTTGACCTCCTCGTAGGTGATGTACCCGCGCTTCTTGGCGAGCTTCACCATCCGCTTGACCGAAGCATCCGTCAGGTCGAGGAGCGGCCCATCGGTCTGCTCTGCCGGAGCGGTGTCCGTCTCGTCCCGTTCCGTTGCCTTCGTCGCCATGATCAGCCTATTGTTTCGGCGCGGCACGATGCGGGGGCCTCTCGGCCACGCCGCGCCGTCGGCGCCGCAATGCGTGTGGAACCCGGACGAATCACTTCGACCGCGTCGTAGCTCGGACTCGGTATGCAAGCGAGACGCTTGACCGATTGTTAACCATGCCGCGAAGGCGCTTCGTATTCCGCCATCGCACAGGCCCTACGACACAGTCGAGTCGTTCGTGTCCTGCAGGTCCGCCTCGGTCTCCGCTCCCGCGATCACCGCCAAGCGCTCCTTGACGTCGCACAGCCAAGCGAAGTTCGCCTCTGTTTCTTCTTCGACGAGCGCACGTTCCGCCTGTCGGAGTTCGCTATTTAGCGCGCCGGCCTTGCGGTGCAAGATCACGGCCTGACGCAATGCGTCTTCCAGCTTGACCAGGTCGGCATGCGGATCGAGCGCCCAACGGTCGCCGGGGCGCACCCGCGCGGCGAGCCGCGCGCTCGCCGCCTCGAGCCCCGCCCGGGCCAGGCGGTTCTCCACCACCGCCACGTCCGGGTCGGCGGCGTCGGCCGCGCGGTCCAGGAGCAGCGAGCGCAGGGCCACCGCATCCGGATCCTCGAGATCGAGGGCGGCGAGGTCCTCCGCTTCGAGACCGAGCAGCTCGGGGTGGACGAGGAGGCTCGCCACGATCATCGCCTCGCGGGAGCTGCCGCTGCCGGAAAACCCGTTGGAGCGGGCAAGCCCGGCGCTCGGCCCGGCGGTGAGCCGCGGCGACGGCGGTGGATCGCCGGGGCGAGGCTTCCTTAGGTAAGTATTCTGCCGTCCGCCCGGCTGGTAGGCGCCGCGCTGCTGAGGCGCGCTGCGGGGCGAGAGACCGCGCAGGCGCTCCTCGATCTCGTCGCGATAATAGCTCCGCACCGTCTCGTCGCGGATGCCGGAGATCAGTCCGCGCAGGGTCTTGGCGAGGCCGGCGCGGCGCTCCGGGGTGTCAGTCGAGCCGGTCTCGACGGCGCGGCTCCACAGCACCTCGACCAGGGGCTTGGCCGCCTCGACCACCTTGTCGATCGCCGCCGCGCCGCCAGAGCGCAGCAGGTCGTCGGGGTCCTGGCCCTCCGGCAGCGTCGCGAAGCGCAGCGACCGGCCCGGCTCCAGCATCGGCAGTGCGACGTCGAGCGCGCGGAACGCGGCACGCTGCCCGGCGCCGTCGCCGTCGAAGCACAGGACCGGCTCGTCGGCGTGCCGCCACAGCAGGCCGAGCTGCTCTTCCGTGAGCGCGGTGCCGAGCGGCGCAACGGTGTTTGCGTGCCCCGCCAACGTCATCGCGATCACGTCGACGTAGCCCTCGACGGCGATGATCGTACCGCGATCGTGGGCGGCCTTGCGCGCCTGGTTCAGGTTGTAGAGCACCTGCCCCTTGTGGAAGAGCGGCGTCTCGGGCGAGTTCAGGTACTTGGCCTTCGCGTCCGCTTGCATCGCGCGGCCGCCGAAGGCGATCACCCGGCCGCGCACGTCCGCGATCGGGAAGATGATGCGGTCGCGGAAGCGGTCGTAGGGCACGGCGATGTCCTCGCCCGTCACCAGCAGGCCGAGCTCGCCCATCAGCGCCTTGTCGACGTCCTTGGCCGCGAGGTGGTCGCGCAGGCCGTAGCGGTCGGCCGGCGCGTAGCCGAGGCGGAAACGGCTGCGGATCTCGGGGCCGAGTTCGCGCCGGTCGAGGTAGGCGCGGGCGGCCGCGCCGGCGGGGGACGCCAGCCGCTCCTCGAACCAGGCGGTCGCCAACTCCATCACCTCGATCGCGCCGCGGCGCTTGGTCTCCATCTCGCGGGTGTCGGCGCTGGGCGCCGGCAGCGACACGCCGGCCTCCCCGGCCAGCCGCTCGACGGCCTCGGGGAAGCTCAGGCCCTCGGTCTCGATCAAGAAGCTGAAGATGTCGCCATGCTTGCCGGAAGAGAAGCAGTGATAGAACTGCTTCTGGTCGTTGACGTAGAAGGACGGTGTCTTCTCGGCGTTGAACGGCGACAGCCCGCGCCACTCGCGCCCGGCCTTCTTCAGCTTCACACGCCGGCCGACCACGTCGGAGGCGGGAAGCCGGTTGCGGATCTCTTCGAGGATGTGGGGCGGGTAGCGCACAGGTATGCGGCGGGTCCGGTGTCCGGTGTTCGGACCGGGATGTATACCGCAGGCACCCGCACCGAGTCCCTTCCCCGGGACGACGGTGGATAGCGGGCAGAACCGCGGTGTCGCGTCACGCCTTCGCGTTCAGCGCCGCCTTCACCAATCCGCTCGCCTTGGCGAAGTCCATGCGGCCGGCATAGGTGCCCTTCAAGATCGCGATGACCTTACCCATGTCCTTCGGGCCGGCGGCGCCCGCCTCGGCGATGGCGGCATCGATCGCAGCCTGCGTCTCGGCCTCGTCCATCTGCTTGGGCAGGTAGGTCTCGATCACCGCGATTTCGGCGCGCTCGTTCTCGGCCAGCTCCGGACGGCCGCCCTGCTCGTAGACCGCAGCCGATTCGTTGCGCTGCTTGATCATCTTCTGCAGCAGCGCCAGGATCTCGTCGTCGCTCGCCGGCTCCTTGCCGAGCCCCCGCGCCTCGATGTCCTTGTCCTTGAGCGCCGCCTGGATCATCCGGATCGTCGCGAGCTTGGCCTTCTCGCCGGCCTTCATGGCCTCCTTCATCTCGGTGGTGAGGCGGGCGCGAAGCATCGGGCTTGTCCTTGAGGTGGTGCGGAACGGAGGTGGCGCGAAAGCGAAGGTCGTGCAGAAACGGGTGGCTGGCCTGCGGTTTGCAGCGATTGAGCCGCGTTCGATGCGGCACCACATTGACCCCGTCGCCGCGGGCTCGATAAGACCGCCGCACACGATCACCCGCCGCCCGCTCGCGCCGTCTCGACGGCGCCGGTCGTGGCCGGACATAAGCGAGATCACCGTGATGCTGCAAGACAGCGCTTCCGCGCCGAGAGACGCCGCCGTGCCCGAGCCCTGGGCCGAGCCCGTCGCCACCGCGTTGCTGGTGCTGGCCGACGGCACCATCCTCGAAGGCTTCGGCATCGGCCAGACCGGCGTCGCCGACGGCGAGGTCTGCTTCAACACGGCGATGACCGGCTACCAGGAAATCCTGACGGACCCGTCCTATGCCGGGCAGATCGTCACCTTCACCTTCCCGCATATCGGCAACACCGGCACCAACGACGAGGATCTCGAAAGCCTCGACGCCGCCCCGGCGTCGGGCGTGCGCGGCACGGTGATCGCCTCGGCCGTGACCCAGCCGTCGAGCTGGCGCTCGTCCTCGCACCTCGACGCGTGGCTGAAGGCCCGCGGCATCATCGGCATCACCGGGATCGACACCCGCGCGCTCACCGCCCGCATCCGCGACCACGGCATGCCGAACGCGGTGATCGCCAACGACCCGCAGGGCAACTTCGACCGCGAGGCCCTGAAGGCGCGCGCCGCGGCCCTCGCGCCGATGGAAGGCCTCGACCTCGTGCCCCCGGTGACCAGCCGCGAGCGCTCCGACTGGAGTGAATCGACCTGGACGGTGAAGGCGGGCTACGGCCGCGGCGTACCGGGCGAGGGCCTGCGCGTCGTCGCGATTGATTACGGCGTGAAGCGCAACATCCTGCGGCTGCTGGCCGAGGCCGGCTGCACGGTTACCGTCGTGCCGGCGACCACCAGCGCGGCCGACATCCTGGCGCTGAAGCCGGACGGCGTGTTCCTGTCGAACGGTCCTGGCGACCCGGCTGCGACCGGCGAATACGCGGTGCCGGTAATTCGCGAGCTGCTCGCCTCGAAGGTTCCGACCTTCGGCATCTGCCTCGGGCACCAGCTTATGGGCCTCGCGCTCGGTGGGCGCACGGTGAAGATGGGCCAGGGCCACCACGGCGCGAACCATCCCGTGAAAGACAAGACCACCGGCAAGGTCGAGATCGTCTCGATGAACCACGGCTTCGCCGTCGATCCGGCGAGCCTACCCGAGACCGCGGTCGAGACCCACGTCTCGCTGTTCGACGGCTCGAATTGCGGACTCACCCTCACCGACCGGCCAGCCTTCTCGGTGCAGCACCACCCGGAAGCCTCGCCGGGTCCGCGCGACAGCCACTACCTGTTCGACCGATTCGTGACCCTGATGCGGTCCGGCAAGCCCGAGCCGGCGTCCGGCGTGGCCTGATCGCGCGGGGCGTCGGAGGCAACCGTCGCCCGCCATCGGTGTTGTCGATCCACATGATGGATCGACAGCCCGAAAGGCACACCATGGCCGAGCACGACGCAGACCGCTCCTCACTGAAGGGTTTTTCCGCGAACACGGACCACAACGGCCAGGATCTCGGACAGGATTCGCCCCTCGACGTCGGCACCCCATCCCGGACCCAGGCCGACCTCAAGGGCAACCCGGCGGGCGAGGCCGAGACCGCGCGGATCGCCTCGGGCATGAAGAGCGAGGACGCCACCGACCAGACCGAGGCCGAGACGCCGCCGGAGAACCTGCGGGCGATCCGCGGCGAGGGCCAGCCGGGCGCAACCGCCTCTGAGGCGATCGATCGCGCCACCGCCGCCGTCGGGCAGGACGACGGGAAGTGCTGATGGCCCGCGACACGGACGAAGCCTCGGAGACCGTCACCCGCAAGCCGGACGACAAAGTCGGCAGCAGCGGCAAGCCCGCGGCCGGCGGCGGCGGGCACACCGCCGAGCAGTCGGCGATCACCGACATGGGAACGGGCGGCAAGTCCGACCCCGAGCGGAAGGCCGATTGGAAGCAGGGCGGCGAGCCTGGCCGCGCTCCGCCGACGCCCGGCGGCTCGTCGGGCGGGCATTCCGACCAGAAGGCGTCCCGCGGCCCACAGGCCGACCAGTCGGTCGCCGACGGGCACTACAAAGCCGAGCGCGAGGAGGGGAAATGAGCGAGCACGACAAGCCTTCGGGCAACTCTTCGGACGAGCCCCCGAATGGCAAGCCCGCCAACGTCGCGCCGGACGCGGTGATGGACCCGAACGAGAAGACCGACGGGCATCCGGGCAAGGGACCGCAGGGCGGCGCTTCGAAGGACGAGGACGCCGACCCGGGCGCCGGCTGAAAACGCTTTGCTGTCGTGCTTTCGCGGCGGCGGACGCCAGGAACGAAAAAAGGCCCGGGTAGCGATGCCCGGGCCTTCTTGCTGGTGCGGTCGAGGACCTTACACGGCGCCGGTGACGGCTTCTTTCGAGCGCTCGAAGCGCTTGCGGTCGTTCGGGTCGAGATGGGTCTTGCGCAAACGGATCGACTTCGGCGTGACTTCCATCAGCTCGTCGTCCTGGATCCAGGCGAGCGACTTCTCCAGCGTCATCCGGATCGGCGGCGTCAGGCGCACGGCCTCGTCCTTCGAGGTGGTGCGGATGTTGGTAAGCTTCTTGCCCTTGAGCACGTTCACCTCGAGGTCGTTCTCGCGGTTGTGCTCGCCGATGATCATGCCCTGGTAGACCTTGGCGCCGGGCTCGATCATCATCGGGCCGCGGTCTTCCAGGTTCCACATGGCGTAGGCCACGGCCTCGCCCTTGTCGTTCGAGATCAGCACGCCGTTGCGGCGGCCGGCGATCTCGCCCTTGAAGGGCTCGTAGGCCTTGAACAGGCGGTTCATGATCGCCGTGCCGCGCGTGTCGGTCATCAGCTCGCTCTGGTAGCCGATGAGGCCGCGGGTGGGCGCGTGGAAGACGAGGCGCAGGCGGTCACCGCCCGACGGCCGCATCTCGATCATCTCGGCCTTGCGCTCCGACATCTTCTGCACGACGACGCCCGAATACTCCTCGTCGACGTCGACCACGACCTCCTCGACCGGCTCCAGGATGCCGCCATCCTCGTCCTTCGAGAGCACGACGCGGGGACGAGAGACGGCGATCTCGAAGCCTTCGCGACGCATGGTCTCGATCAGGATTGCCAGCTGCAACTCGCCGCGACCGGAAACGAAGAAGCTGTCCTTGTCGGCGGCCTCCTCGATCTTCAGCGTGACGTTGCCCTCGCCCTCCTTGAACAGACGGTCGCGGATCATGCGGCTGGTGACCTTGTCGCCCTCGGTGCCGGCGAGCGGCGAATCGTTGACGATGAAGGACATGGTCACGGTCGGCGGATCGATCGGCTGGGCCTGGATCGGGGTCTCGACCTGCGGGTCGCAGAACGTGTCGGCGACGGTGCCCTTCACGAGGCCGGCGATGGAGACGATGTCGCCCGCCTCGCCGACATCGATCGGCGCGCGCTCCAGGCCGCGGAACGCGAGGATCTTCGAGACGCGGCCGGTCTCCACGAGCTTGCCCTCGCGGTCCATCACCTTGATCGCCTGGTTCGGCTTCACGGTGCCGGACGCGATGCGGCCGGTGATGATGCGGCCGAGGAACGGGTTGGCCTCGAGCAGGGTGCCGAGCATCCGGAACGGACCCTCCTCCACCTTTGCCGGGGGCACGTGCTCGAGCACGAGGTCGAACAGCGGCGCGAGGCCGTCCTCCTGCGAGCCGTCCGGCGCGGTCGCCATCCAGCCGGCGCGGCCCGAACCGTAGAGGATCGGGAAGTCGAGCTGGTCGTCGGTGGCGTCGAGCGCCGCGAACAGGTCGAACACCTCGTTCACCACCTCGGTGATGCGAGCGTCCGGACGGTCGACCTTGTTGATGGCCACGATCGGGCGCAGGCCGATCTTGAGCGCCTTGCCGACCACGAACTTGGTCTGCGGCATCGGACCCTCGGCCGCGTCCACCAGCACGATCACGCCGTCGACCATCGACAGGATGCGCTCGACCTCGCCGCCGAAGTCGGCGTGGCCGGGGGTGTCGACGATGTTGACGCGGGTGTCCTTCCAGACGACCGAGGTCGCCTTGGCCAGGATGGTGATGCCGCGCTCCTTCTCGAGGTCGTTCGAGTCCATCGCCCGTTCCTCGACCCGCTGGTTGTCGCGGAAGGAGCCGGACTGCGACAGCAGCTTGTCGACGAGCGTCGTCTTGCCGTGGTCGACGTGGGCGATGATGGCGATGTTGCGCAGCTTCATGGTGTTTCCGAAGCGAGTAGAACCCGCCACGGGACGGACCGCTGTTACGGTCGGCCACGCCGGGTCGAGAACGGGTTCGAGCTATTGCGCCGCAATATAAGGAGTCGGCCTCTGCGGCAAGGGGGCAGTGGTTCTGGGCAGTGGTTCTGGGCAGTGGTTCTGGGCAGCGAGACGCTGCTCAGCCGTACAGCGCCAGCGGCAGCGTCACCAGGGCGACGGGCAGCGCCAGAAGCGCAGCCGGCCTGAGCCAGCCCGGCCTGTAGGACAGGAACGCGACCACGAGGAGCGCCGCGCCGGTCAAGGTGCCGACCCATTGCACCGGCCCGAAGTTCCAGCCCTCCAGCGTCACCGCCGCGGCGAAGGACAGCCCAATGCTGGCCCAGCCGGCGATTCGCAAGGTCCGCGCGCGCGCCGCGCCGGCCCGCACCAGGAAGGCGTCGCGGTGGTGGCGGTCGAGGCTGAGTGCCAGCGCCGAGAGGCCGGCAAAGCAGAGCGCCAGGTTGAGGGCGACGACGATGGCGGTCATACTCGCAGGGCCTCCCGTCCGGCGATGGCGGCGTCCGCGCGTTGCGCCTGCGGAGGCCGCGGTCGCCCGGCCTTGCGCGCGGCGAGCACGAACAGCACGCCGAGGACGATCATCGCGGCGTCGAAGCCGAGGAAGCGCAACTCGCCGACGAGTGGATGCAGGCCGGTGGCGATGGCGCCGACGAACGGGACCGCGAGGAACAAGGCGCCGACGAGCGCCAGGCCCTCGCGCCAGACCGTCCCGGCCGGGCGTACGGCGCCCAGCACCGCCACCAGCGCCCAGGCCCCGAAAAACATTCCGACCTCCCAGTCGGCACGGGCCGCGAGGTCGAGGGGCAGCAGGCGGTTGGCGAGGAAGTAGGCGGCGATCCCCGCCGGAAGGCCGGCGATGGTGCCGAGGTTCAGCACGCGCACCAGCCTTAAGCCGAAGCCGTCCGCCTCCACCCCCTTCGGCGCGCGGGCCACGGCCCACAGCACGAGGCCGGTGGCGACGGTGGCCGCACCCATGATTCCGCAGAGGAAGAACAGCGCCCGCAGGGCCGCGCCGGCGAAGTGGCCCTCGTGGAGGCCGAGCATCACCGTAGAGGTCTTGGCCGCGGCGCGGGTCGCGCCGTTGCGTCCGAGGACGGCGCCGGTGGTGCCGTCGAACGCGATCTGCGGGTGCTCGTGGGCGAGGCCGTGCGGTTCTTCGAAGATCGCGACCACCGAAGCCGCGGCGTCGGCGGGGTTGTAGACCGAGACGCCCTCCGGCGCCTCGCCGCGTTCCGCGATCGCCTGCGCGATCATGCTTGAGAGCGGCGCCAGCGTGCCGGGCTTGCCCGCCGGGCCGCGCAGGTCCGGCATCAGCCCGCTGTCGACGTAGAAGCGCATCTCGTCGCCCTTGTAGGCGGCGGCGACGCCCCAGGGCATGTACATCGGCGCGAGGGTGACGAGGCCGGTGTAGGTGATCATCAGGTGGAACGGCAGCGCGAGCACGCCGAACACGTTGTGCGCGTCGAGCCAGCCGCGCTGCGAGCGCCGCCGCCGAAAGGTGAAGAAGTCGGCGAAGATCCGCCGGTGGGTGACGATTCCGGAGACCAGCGCCACCAGCATCACCAGCGCGCAAGTGCCGACGATCCAGCGGCCCCAGAGCGGCGGCATGCCGAGCTCGAAGTGGAAGCGGTAGAGGAAGTCGCCCCCTCGCGTGTCGCGCGCCGCGACCGGCGCACCACTCGTGGAGTCGAGCAGCGCCTGGTGGAACGGACCGTCCAGGCTCTTCCACCACATGACGCCGACCGCCGGCTTCTCGGGCTTCGGCAGCTCGACGTACCAGCCCACGGCGTCGGGCATCGCCTTCTGCAGGTAGGCGGCAGCGAGGTCGGCCGAGCGGGCCGGGTCGCTCGCGCCGGCCACCAACTCCGGCCGCATCCATTGCGAGATTTCGGCGCGATAGTAGCTCGCCGTGCCGGTGACGAAGACTGAAAACAGCACCCAGCCGACCACGAGGCCGGACCACGCGTGCAGCCACGCCATCGACTGGCGGAAGCCTTGCCTCATGCGGCACCGGCGGCGGAGAACCCGCTCGCGAGCCAGAGCCCGCCGCCGAGGACGGCTGCGAGGCCGACGACCGCGAGCGCGGCGCGCCCGAGGGCGCGGGCGGCGAAGACGTAGACCACCACCGCCACCATCACCGCGAAGCTCACGAGCGTTGCGCTCGCGACCGCCTCCGAGCGGACGAGGGGCAGCGTCAGCGACAGGAGCGCGGTCAGCAGCGCCGCGACCCCGTAGCCCCCGAGCACCGCGAGCACGATCCGCCCTGCCACCGCGAGGCGGTAGGCCGGACCGCGCCGTGCGTCCTTCTGCTGAGCCATCGCGGTGCATCCCTCGGGCTTCGCCCCGCAAGGGGGCGCGATCGATGCCGGGGGTAGCAAGGCCGCAGGCGCCGTTGCAACCGCTATGTTTCAGAACCATTCCAGTTGGCGCGCAACGGCTTAGCAGGGTTTCGAGCAGGGATTGCGGCGTGGTGCTCGCACGTGTCCTGCCGACCTCGGATCACCATCGGGGTGGGCAAGCCGATCGCGAGGATTGCTCCGCGGGCGCGCACGCCGCATGCAGGCGAGGTCCAGGCCCGACACGCGAGATGCCCGCCCCCGTGACCCAGCCCAAGCCCGACGCGCCCCGTCCGCCGATCCGCTTCCGCGGCCGCTCGTTCATGGCGACCGTGCTCGCGCCGCTGCCTCCGGTGGAGGATTGGCTCGCCGACCTCGACGCCCTGCGCCAGCGCGCGCCGGCCTTCTTCTCCGGGCGGCCGGTGATCCTCGACCTGACCGGGCTGACCCTCGACCGCGACGACCTGACCGGGCTTGTGGCCGAGCTGTCGTCCCGCGCCATCGCGATCTACGGGATCGAGGGGGCCGCTCCGGCCCTGCTCGGACCCGGCCTGCCGCCGGCCCTGGCGGGGGGGCGCCCCGCCGGCGAGATCGAGATGCCGGAGCCCGACGCCCCCTCCCCCGAGGCCGCCGCGCTGGCGCCGGCGCCGCAGGCGGCGGCCGTCTCCCTGATCCTCGACGCGCCGGTCCGCTCCGGCCAGGCGGTGCTGCACCTCGAAGGCGACGTCACGGTGATGGGGGCCGTGGCCTCGGGCGCCGAGGTGATCGCCGGCGGGTCGATCCACGTCTACGGCCCGCTGCGCGGGCGCGCGATCGCGGGCGCCGCCGGCAACCCGAACGCGCGGATCTGGTGCCGGAAGTTCGAGCCGGAGCTGATCGCGATCGACGGCCTCTACAAGGCCGCCGACGACCTCAATCCGAGCTTCACCGGCCAAGCCGTGGAAGTCCGCCTCGTCGAGGACGCGATCCGGTTGGCACTGTTGGAGCGGACCTGAGGCCGCGATCACAGGATACCGGCATGAGATGGCGACAGGATCACCATCCTTAACCGTTCGGTAACCATATCCGCCGTCAATGATCCGGTAAGGAATCGTTGACCCGTGAAAACACAGCTCTTTCCGGACCCCGACCGTCCCGTTTCGGCACAGCCCGAAAAAGCCGTTTCCCCGGAAGCGGTTGGCCTGCTGGCCGGCACCGAATCGCCCGCGCCCGAGACCGCTGCGGCGGCCTCGGACCCGGCAAAGCCTGCCGACCCCGCCCCGGCGACCGAGCCTGCCGGGCCGGCCAAACCCGCCGCCAAGCCTTCCGCCCCGCGCGCCCTCGCCTTCCGGGGCCGTGCGTTCAAGGCGATGGCGCTGAAGCCCGAAGCGCCGCTCGCCGATTGGCTGGCAGACCTCGACGCGGCGCTGAAGCGCTCGCCGACCCTGTTCGACGGACGCGCGATCATCCTCGATCTCGGCGCCCTTCGCCCGGACCACGAAGCGCTTCAGGCGCTCGTCGCCGACCTCATCGGCCGCCGCGTCCGCATCCTCGGCTTCGAGGGCGTGGGGAGCATCGCGGCCGGCCTGCCGCCGCTGCTGATCGGCGGACGCCCGGCCAGCAACCTGGACCTGCCCGACCTCGCGTTGCCGAAGGTCCCGGAGGAGCCGGTCTCGACCTCGATCACGATCGAGGGCTCGGTCCGCTCCGGGCAGACGGTGGTTCATCCCACCGGGGACGTCACGGTGATGGGCTCGGTCTCTTCCGGCGCCGAGATCCTGGCCGGCGGCTCGATCCACATCTACGGCGCGCTCCGCGGCCGGGCGATCGCGGGCGCCGCCCGCAACCCGCGCGCGCGCATCTACTGCCGCAAGTTCCAGCCCGAGCTGCTCGGGATCGATCGCCTCGTCCGCACGGCCGAGGACATCGGAACGCAGCTCCAGGGCAAACCCGCACAGATCTGGCTCGACGGCGGCGCGATCCGCATGGCGGGCTTGGACTGACCTACGAAATCTCAGAACTCGATCCGATCACCGCAGATCAAGGAGCGACACGCGTGGCAAAGGTTTTGGTCGTCACATCGGGCAAGGGCGGCGTCGGCAAGACGACGACCACGGCGGCACTAGGTGCCGCGATCGCGCAGGGAGGACAGAGCGTCTGCGTCGTCGACTTCGACGTCGGCCTGCGCAACCTCGACCTCGTCATGGGGGCCGAGCGCCGGGTCGTCTACGACCTGATCAACGTCGTCAACGGCGACGCCAAGCTCAACCAGGCGGTGATCCGCGACAAGCGGCTCGAGACCCTGCACCTGCTGCCGGCCTCGCAGACCCGCGACAAGGACGCGCTGACCGACGAGGGCGTCGCTCGCGTCATGGAAGAGTTGCGCGAGAAGTTCGACTGGGTGATCTGCGATTCGCCCGCCGGCATCGAGCGCGGCGCCCAGCTCGCCATGCGCCACGCCGACGTCGCGGTGGTGGTGACCAACCCGGAAGTCTCGTCGGTGCGCGATTCCGACCGGATCATCGGCCTGCTCGACTCGAAGACGGTCAAGGCCGAGCGCGGCGAGAACATGGACAAGCACCTGATCCTCACCCGCTACGACCCCAGCCGGGCCGACCGCGGCGACATGCTCAAGGTCGAAGACGTCCTCGAAATCCTGTCGATCCCGCTGCTGGCGATCATTCCCGAGAGCCAGGAGGTGCTTCGCGCCTCGAACGTCGGCTGCCCGGTCACGCTGAACAACCCGCTCTGCGCGCCCGCCCGCGCCTACACCGACGCCGTGCGCCGGCTCAAGGGCGAGACGCTGCCGATGACGATGCCGACGGACCGCAAGTCCTTCCTCGACAAGCTTTTCCTGCGGAGGGCGGCATGACCCTCCTCGGCCTCTTCAACAAGCGCGCCTCCGGCTCCGTCGCCCGCGAGCGCCTCCAACTGATCCTCGCCCACGAGCGGTCCGAGACCGGCCAGCCCGACCTCGTGATCACGCTCCGCGAGGAGATCCTGGCCGTCATCGCCAAGCACGTCTCGGTCGAGCGCGACAAGGTGAAGATCACGCTGGAGCGCGGCGAGGGCGTCTCGACGCTGGGCCTCGACATCGAGCTCCCGCTCACGGCCGCCAAAGGACGCAACGAGGTGCGCACCGAAACGCGCGCCGACGCGAAGTCCGAGAAGGCGATGCCGGAGAAGCGCAAGCAGGCTGCCTGACGCCGAACCCCAACACAAAGCCCGCGGATCGAAAGGTTCGCGGGCTTTTTCGCGCGTGCAAGACCATGGGCGACGCTCGCGATGCGTCGCGAATCGGTGACGGAACGATCGAGGCCGCAGGGCATTCCTAGGCACCCCTTTCGGGTCTTGGAGATTGCAATGCGTCGTCTGATCCTGGCATCCATGGTCGCCCTCACCGTCTCCGGCGCGGCGTTCGCCGCCGAGCAGACCACCCCGACCACGGCCGCGAAGTTCGTGCCGGTGCCGCAGGATGCGGTGCTGAGCTACAACCTCATCGGCCTCAACGTGATGGACGGCTCGAACAACAACGTCGGCGAGATCAAGGATCTCGCGATGGAGCACGGCAAGCTCACCAGCTACATCATTTCCGTCGGCGGCTTCCTCGGTATGGGCGAGCGCTACGTCTCGGTCGAGCCGGCCTCCGTTGCGCTCGGCTACGACGAGGGCGCGAAGAAGTGGAAGGCGATCATCGGCGCCACCAAGGATCAGCTCAAGGCTGCGCCCGAGTTCAAGTACGACGGCAAGTTCAAGCGTTGAGGCTCGCGCCTCTTAACTGGGTATCTTGTGAGGAAGCCCGCTGATCGTAGGATCCGCGGGCTTCGTCTTTTCAGGTCTCGGAACGGCGTCTTCTCAGGCGCGCAGGAACGCGACGAGGGATGCGTTCACCGCGTCGGCCGCATCGTGCTGCACCCAGTGCGTCGCCTCCGGGTACCATTCGATACGTCCGTCGTCGCAAAGCTCGAGGCTCGCCTCGGCGAGGCCGCTCCCCAAAGCGTGGTCGCGGCGGCCCCACAGGATCAGCGTCGGCGCCGTCACCCGCGGCGCGGTGCTCGCCCGCGGCAGGCGCAGCGCGCGGTACCAGTTCAGCATGCCGGTCATCGCGCCGGGCTTCGCCCAGGCAGCGGCGTAAAGATCGAGGTCGGCGTCGGTGAAGCTGCCCTTTCGGCTGGTCGTCGCCAGCGCCTGCCGCAGCACGGTGCAGTCGCTCGCGGTCAGACGCTTCTCGGGCAGGTGGGGGATCTGGAAGAATGCGACATAGGCGCTGCGCAGCAGCTGCGTCGGATGCCGCCGGATGTAGGGGCCGAAGATCGCGGGGTGCGGCGCGTTGAGGATCGCCAGACGCTCGATCCGCTCGGGGTAGAACGAGGCAATCCACCACGCCACCAGCCCACCCCAATCGTGCGCGACGAGGCGGAATTTCGCGAAACGGTAATGGTCGGCGAGCTCGATCACGTCGCCGGCGAGCCGGTCGAGGTGGTAGGCGGCGATGCCCCCGGGCTTGTCGCTGAGATTGTAACCGCGCTGGTCCGGTAGGACGAGGCGCAGGCCCGCCTCCGAGAGGGGGCCGATCTGGCGGCGCCAGCCGTACCAGAACTCCGGGAAGCCGTGCAGCACGATGGTGGGGAGGCCGTCGGCCGGCCCGGCCTCCGCCACGTGCAGGCGGATGCTCGGGAGGAAGACCGACGAAGTCCGAACCGAATCGAGCAACGCGACCTCCTGCGCATCAAACAGCAAGGGCGGCCGCAGCTTGCGGCGCGGCCGCCCTTGTCGTCAGCCCTCGCGAACGAAGATCATGGTCGAGAGCGGCGGCAGGGTCAGGCTCAGGGAATGCGCCTGGCCATGGCTCTGCGTCGCGTCGGCCTCACGGCCGCCCATGTTGCCCACGTTCGAGCCGCCGTAGATGCCGGCATCCGAGTTGAACGCCTCGCGGTAGTAACCCGCCGCCGGCACGCCGACGCGGTAGTTCTCGCGCGGCACCGGGGTGAAGTTCGAGACGACGAGAGCGATCTGGCCGGCCTCGCGGCCCTTGCGCGCCCAGGCGATGACGCTGTTGTCCTGGTCGTCCGCCACCAGCCATTGGAAGCCCGCGGCCTCGGTGTCGCGGCTGTGGAGCGCCGGCGTCGAGACGTAGAGGTGGTTGAGGTCGCGGATCACGTCCTTCACGCCGGCGTGGGCCGGGTCGTCGAGCAGGTGCCAGTCGAGCGACTGGTTGTGGTTCCACTCACGCTCCTGGCCGAACTCGCCGCCCATGAAGAGCAGCTTCTTGCCCGGGTGTCCCCACATGAAGCCGAAATACGCGCGCAGGTTCGCGAACTTCTGCCACCGGTCGCCGGGCATCTTACCGAGCAGCGAGCCCTTCCCGTGCACGACCTCGTCGTGGGACAGCGGCAGGATGAAGTTCTCGGAGAAGGCGTAGAGCAGCCCGAAGGTCAAGTCGTGGTGGTGGTAGCGCCGGTGGATCGGATCGGTCGAGACGAAGTTCAGGGTGTCGTGCATCCACCCCATGTTCCACTTGAAGCCGAAGCCGAGCCCCCCGGTATAGGTCGGGTGCGAGACGCCGGGCCAAGAGGTGGATTCCTCGGCGACCGTGATGGTGCCGGGGGCGTGGCTGTAGGTCGCCTCGTTGGTCTTGCGCAGGAACTCGATCGCATCGAGGTTCTCGTTGCCGCCGTACTGGTTCGGAATCCACTCGCCCTGGCGGCGCGAGTAGTCGAGGTAGAGCATCGAGGCGACGGCATCCACACGCAGGCCGTCGAGGTGGTAGTGCTCGAGCCAGAACCGGGCGTTGGCGGCGAGGAACGTCGCCACCTCGGCGCGGCCGAAATTGTAAATGTAGGTGCCCCAATCCTGGTGGAAGCCCTGGCGCGGGTCGGCGTGCTCGTAGAGGTGCGTGCCGTCGAACTGGCCGAGCCCATGCGCATCGAGCGGGAAGTGGCCGGGCACCCAGTCGAGCATCACGCCGATGCCGGCCGCGTGCGCCGCGTTCACGAACGCCGCGAAGTCGTCCGGGGTGCCGTGGCGGCTCGTCGGCGCGAACAGCGACACCGGTTGGTAGCCCCACGACCCGTCGAACGGGAACTCCGTGATCGGCAGCATCTCGATATGGGTGAAGCCCATCTCCTTGACGTAGGGGATCAGCCGCTCGCCCAACTCCTTGTAGGTGAGGTAGCGGTTGCCCTCGCCGGGCACCCGCGCCCACGAGCCGAGGTGGACCTCGTAGATCGAGATCGGCGCATGCCGCGGGTCCTTCTCGCCACGCGTCTCCATCCAGGCCTTGTCGTGCCAGGCGGGCTCGCTCGTGCCCTGCAGCACGGAGGCGGTCTGCGGCGGGTGCTGGGCGGCGAAGGCGACCGGGTCGGCCTTCAGCGGCAGCAGCGACCCGTCGGGGCCGCGGATCTCGAACTTGTAGTTCTGGCCGGCCTTGAGCCCCGGAACGAACAGCTCCCAGAGGCCGCCGTTCTGCCAGAGGCGCATCGGATGGCGGCGCCCGTCCCACTCGTTGAAATCGCCGACGACGCTCACGCGCTTGGCGTTCGGGGCCCAGACCGCGAAGCGGAAGCCGTCGATGCCGTCGAGGCAGCCGAGCTGCGCGCCGAGGATCTTGTAGACGAGGTTGGTGCCAACCTCGCGGAGGGTGTCGACGTCGTGCTGCTCCAGCGACGAACCGAAGCCGTAGGGGTCGTGCCGGCGGCGCTTGGCTCCATCCCAGGTCTCGACCTCGATCTCGTAGAGCGGCCGGCCCTGGCTCTCGACCTTCGCGACCCAGAACCCTTCCGGGTGGCGCCGCTCGAACGGCACCGCGTCGCCGCCGACGATCAACGCAGCGGACTTGGCCTCCGGCAGCACGGCACGAACCTCCCAGGTGCTGGGTCCGGCCTGGTGCGGACCGAGCACGCTGAAGGCGTCGCCATGGTTGGCGGCCATCACCGCCGCGATCGCATCGGGATGGACGCCGTGCGCCGCCCCCGCCGGCGCGGAGCCGGACGAGGGGACATTCGAGACCTGGTTCGTGTCCGACGGGTCGGAGCGGGTCGCGAAGGTCTGGTCGATGGCCGTCATTCAGGTGCCTCTCTCGGGTGACCGGGGCCGCGCCCGAATGGGTCGGGCGAGGGCCTCAAGTCCGTCAGTCTCCGCACGGGCCGGGGAGGCCGTTTTCGCCTCGGCGGCCCGCGCCTTGGATCAGGACGCCTTGGCGTCCTCCAGAATGGTCAGAACCCCACGGGCGGGGATTTCGATCCAGTCCGGGCGGTTGTTCGCCTCGTAATCAACCTCGTAGAGCGCCTTCGTCAGGAGGCAGAGGCGCAACAGACGGTCCTGCGTCGCCGGGTCGGTCACGGCGGCGCGGCTCTCGGAGACGGCGTTTCCGTATCCTTCGAGGAACGCCGCATCGATCATGCCACGCCAGGCGAGGGCCGCGTTGCGCGCGCGTTCCTCGGAATCGGCGAAGCGGCCGGCGATCTCGCGGGTCACCGTCTCGGCGCCGTAGGCGAACGAGCGCAGCATCCCGGCGACGTCCCGCAGCGGCGTCGACTTCGCCCGGCGCTCGTCGGCCGGCCGCGAGGGCTCGCCCTCGAAGTCGACCAGTACGAGGTCGCCGCTCGATACCAGCACCTGTCCGAGGTGGTAGTCGCCGTGGATGCGGGTCTTGAACGCACCCTTCGGCGGATCGCGCGTCAGCGACGCGATCAGCGCGTCGACCTCGGCCCGGCGCTCGGCCAGAGCCGCGCTCGCCGGGCGTCCGGCGTCGAGCCCGCGCTCGGCGATGCCCTTGAGCCCGCGGAAAGCGCGGTCGGCCTGATGCTTCGCGTCGGCGCCGAGCACCGCCAGGTCGTCGGCCGTGAACGGCTCGGCGGCGAAGGCCGCGTCCGCTGTCTCGATCGCGAAGGCGTTGTGCATCTCGGCGGTGCGGCGCCCGAGGAGTTCGGCCCAGCGCAGGTGGTCGTGGAACGCGTCCTCCGGCGTCGGCGCCTCGCTCTCGGGAGCCAGCACCACGGTCTCGAAGTCGCGGCGCAGGCCCTCGAGCATCACCGTCCAGGCGTCGCCCTGGTTCAGGACGAAGCTCTGCAGCACGGCGAGCGCCGTGCGGGTGCCGTCCTCGGCGACGTGCTCCAGGGTGCCGAGCAGCGCCGGCGTGTTCGGAAACTTCGCCTCCTCGGTGAGGAAGCGCCCGACCTCGACCTCGGGATGGGTCCCCGGCTGCAGGCGGCGCAGCAGCTTGAGCATCATCTTCGCGCCGATGGCGATCGAGGTGTTGCTTTGCTCGGCCGACAGCCGGCGCACGTCGGCGGCCTCGAACGGCACGTTGTGGTCGAACGCCGAAGTCGAGGAGAGGACGAGCTTGCCGCCCTCGGTCGGGATCTCGCGGCCGTCGCGCATGCCTTCGGCGAGGCAGATCGCGAAGTCGGGCGAGGCCGCAGCCCCGTAAAGCAAGCCGGTGCGTGGACCGCGGCGCACGCGCGCCACGGCGAATTCGAGCAGCGTCTCGTCCTCGCGGCCCTCGTCGACGCCGACGGGCACGAAGTATTGCTGCCGCTCGCCGTTGGAGAGCTGCACGTCGATGCGCGGCAGCAGGAAGCGGGCTTCGCCGCCGGCCTCCTTCACGGTGGCGCAGTCGACGACCTTCACGCTCTTGATCCGCGAGCCCTTGGCGCCGAACCAGCGACGGCTGGCGATGAAGGGCGGGATCACGGTGCGCTCGAAGGCGACGCGCTCGCGGCCGGCCATCAGGCTCTCGATGCCGCCGGTGAGCACGAGCGTGAACAGCTCGGGCGCCTCCTTCATCGGCCCGACCGTGCCGGTGTTCGCAGACGACAGCGAGAACCAGTAGAAACCGTAGGACGGCAGGGTGAGCAGGTAGGGCAGCTCGCCGATCGGCGGGAATTCGCTGCCGCCGGTGAGCTCGATCGGCACCGCGCTGCGCAGCTCCGACAGGTCGAGCTGCACCGCCTGCGGCGCGCGCGACAGGTTGGCGACGCAGAGCACGCGCTCGCCCTCGAACTCGCGGATCCAGGCCAGCACCTTGCGGTTGCTAGGATACAGGAACTGCATCGAGCCGCGGCCCAACGCCGTGCTGTTGTTGCGGATGGCGATCATCCGCCGCGTCCAGTTCAGCAAGCTGGTCTGCGACTGCGTCTGCGCCTCGACGTTCAGGGCGTCGAAGCCGTAGATCGGGTCCTGGATCGCCGGCAGGAACAGGCGCTGCGGGTTGGCCCGCGAGAAGCCGCCGTTGCGGTCGGGCGACCATTGCATCGGCGTGCGCACGCCGTCGCGGTCGCCGAGATAGATGTTGTCGCCCATACCGATCTCGTCGCCGTAGTACAGCACCGGCGTTCCGGGCATGGACAGGACGAGGGACTTCATCAGCTCGATCTTGCGCCGGTCGTTCTCGAGCAGCGGCGCGAGGCGGCGGCGGATGCCGAGGTTGATGCGGGCGCGGCGCTCGGCGGCGTAGAACGACCAGAGGTAATCACGCTCCTCCGCGGTCACCATCTCGAGCGTCAGCTCGTCGTGGTTTCGCAGGAAGATCGCCCATTGGCACCCTTCCGGGATCTCGGGCGTCTGGCGCATGATGTCGGTGATCGGGTGCCGGTCCTCCCGGGCGATCGCCATGTACATCCGCGGCATCAGCGGGAAGTGGAACGCCATGTGGCATTCGTCGCCGTCGCCGAAATACTGCGCGGTCTCCTCCGGCCACTGGTTAGCCTCGGCCAGCAGCATCCGGTCGGGATAGCTCGCGTCGAGCGCCGCGCGGATCGCCTTGATGACCGTGTGGGTCTCGGGAAGGTTCTCGCAGTTCGTGCCGTCGCGCTCGATCAGGTAGGGGATCGCGTCCAGGCGCAGGCCGTCGACGCCCATGTCGAGCCAGTAGCGCATCGTCTCGATGACGGCTTCCAGCACCTTCGGGTTGTCGAAGTTCAGGTCCGGCTGGTGACTGTAGAACCGGTGCCAGAAGTACTGCTTGGCGACCGGGTCCCAGGTCCAGTTCGAGGTCTCGGTGTCGAGGAAGATGATCCGCGTGTCGGAATATGGCGTGTCGGTGTCCGACCAGACGTAGAAGTCGCGCTCCGGCGACCCGGCCGGCGCCTCGCGGGCGCGCTGGAACCACGGGTGCTGGTCCGAGGTGTGGTTGATGACGAGCTCGGTGATCACCCGCAGGCCGCGCTCGTGCGCGGCTTCCACGAAGCGGCGGAAGTCCGCCATCGTCCCGTAGGACGGGTTGACCTCCTCGTAGTCGGCGATGTCGTAGCCGTCGTCCCGCAACGGGGACGGGTAGAACGGCATCAGCCAGATGGCGGTGACGCCGAGGTCTCGGACATAGTCCAGCCGCTGGGTGAGGCCCTCGAAATCACCGATCCCGTCATTGTTCGAGTCGAAGAACGACTTGACGTGGATCTGGTAGATGATGGCGTCACGGTACCATTGCGGATCGCTGCGATCGATCATCGCGTCGTTGCCTCGCACGTCGGATTCAGGGGCTTGTCGGGCCGGTCCCGCACGACGAGGTCGTCACGTGATCGGTGTGCAGCTGTCTAACCGCAGGATGGTGGCGACAGCGCGACCGACCGGGCCGATCGCGCGCCGTTTCTGGTTACACGGGCGGCTTCAGCCCGCAACCCGCTTCGGACGGCTGAGGCGCCAGATCACGCAGGACCGCTCGACCGGATCGAGGGCGATGCGGTGGGACTTGCCGCGCAACTCGAACGTGTATCCGTCGAGCAGGTCCTCGACCGCCACCGCCCCGCCGTCATCCTCGCCGAGCAGCCAGAGCGGCACCTCGTAGGTGCATTCCTGGCGGTTCTTCGGGTCGAGGTTGACCATCACGAACACGCAGTTGTCGCGATTGGGCGTGGTCTTGGCGTAGGCGATGATCTCGTCGTTGTAGGCGCCGGTGAAGACGACGTTGCGGAAGTCCCAGAGCGCGGGGTTCTCGCGACGGATCTGGTTGAGCTTGACGATGTGCTCGCGGATGTTGCCGGGGCGGTCGTAGTCCCAGGCCTTCAGCTCGTACTTCTCGGAGTTGAGGTATTCCTCCTTGCCGGGATACGGCGCGGCCTCGCACAGCTCGAAGCCGTTGTAGATGCCGTAGACCGACGACAGCGTCGCAGCCAGCGTCGCGCGCACGACGAAGCCCGCCTGCCCGCTGGTCTGGAGGTAGTGCGGGTTGATGTCCGGCGTGTTGGCGAAGAAGTTCGGGCGGTAGTACTCGCCCATCTCGCCGGCGAGCTCCATCGCGTAGGACGTCAGCTCTGCCTTGGTGTTGCGCCAAGTGAAGTAGGTGTAGCTCTGCTGGTAGCCGGCTTTGGCGAGCTTCTTCATCATCTTCGGCCGGGTGAAGGCCTCCGCGAGGAAGAGCGCGTCGGGGTAGCGGCCGTTCACCTCGGCGATCACCCATTCCCAGAACGGGATCGGCTTGGTGTGCGGGTTGTCGACGCGGAAGATGCGCACGCCGCGCGAGCACCAGCCGAGCAGGATGTTGCGCAGCTCGATCCACAGCGACGGCAGCGCGCCGCCGTAGAAGTGGACGTTCGAGATGTCCTCATACTTTTTCGGCGGGTTCTCGGCGAACTTCAGCGTCCCGTCCGGGCGCCACTCGAACCATTCGGGATGGTTCTTGATCCAGGGGTGGTCGGGCGAGCACTGGATCGCGAAGTCGAGGGCGACCTCCATACCGTGGGCGTGACTCGCCGCGACGAGGCGTTCGAAGTCGGCGAGCGTGCCGAGATCGGGGTGGACCGCTTCGTGGCCGCCCTCCTCGGTGCCGACCGCGTAGACCGAGCCGACGTCCCCCGGCAGCGCCTTCAGGGTGTTGTTCTTGCCCTTGCGGTTGGTGCGCCCGACCGGATGGATCGGGGTGAAGTACAGCACGTCGAAGCCGAGCTCGCGGATCTCCGGCAGGCGGCCGATCACGTCGTCGAAGGTGCCGTGGCGGTTCACGTCCATCGATTGCGAGCGCGGAAAGATCTCGTACCAGGCCGAGAACCGGGCCGCGAGACGGTCGGCGATCACCTGCGCGACGACGGGATAGCGCGAGGCGTTCACCCGCTCGGCGTTGCGGCGCACGAGGCTGGCAGAATCCGGGACGAGGATGCGGTCGAGCTGGGCGGCGGAGCCGGTCTCCTCGGCGCCGAGCGCGGCGACGAGCGCGTGCAGCCGCTCCTTGTCGCGTCCCTCGGCGAGGTCGGCGGCAGTCTGGACCAGGGTAACGCCCTCGATGGTCTCGAGGCGCACGTCCACTCCGGCGTCACGCTTCTTCAGGGTGTCGCGCATCCACGAGGAGAAGCCGTCGCGCCAGCCCTCGATGGTGAACTCGTAGCGGGCGTTCTTCTCCAGCGGGAAATGCCCGGCCCAGCGGTCGTTGTCGACGAACACCATCGGGTCGCGCCGCCACTCGGTCGCGCCGACGACGCGGGAGAGGATCGCGGCGTTCAGGATCTCGTGCCCGTCCGAGAAGATGTCGGCCTCGACCACGAAGCTCTCGCCGACGACGCGCTTGACCGGGGAGCGGCCGCCGTCGAGTTCCGGCGCTACCGCCTCGATCACGACGCGGCCCGTGCCGTCCGGCGTGCCGCGGCTCGGCAGCTTCGTCACCACAGCGGCCTCGGCGCTGATGATCCGCAGCTCGCCGGGCGCCAGGTCGATGGCGCTGCCGGGATGGAAGGCGATCGGCTCGGCCTCGGGGGTGCGATCGACGAACGGCCCGAGCATGCCGCCGGTGCGGGTGATCAGCGCGCCGGCATCGACCGGCACGGGCTTGTCGGTCGGGTTGAAGATCAGGATCACGGCGTGCCGCGCGGAGGCCGGGTGCCCGGTGTCGTAGCGGGCGAGCGCGACGAAGTCCGCATCCGGCGACGAGATGTGCGCCTGCGCGCCCTCGACGTTCGCGGCGGGAAGCTCGGCGCGGAGCGCGTTGATCGCGGTGACGTAGGCCGAGATGTCGATTCCGGTGTCTGACTCGCGGTCGGCCGGCGTGGTGTCGACGACGTGGACCGGGCGGCGATAGCCCCACTCGTAACCGATCGGCATCAGCACGCCAGCCGAGTAGAATGCGGCCAGCGCGTAACGGCTGCGCAGCTGCGCGGCGACGACGTCTGCCGCGCCCGTCACCTTGGCCGCCAGACGCGGCATGTCGTGGTTCTCGGGGAACGCGATCGAGGGGGCGATGACGCGCAGGCGCTCGTACTGCTCCAACGCCCAGGGCTTCTTCAGGTCCCACCACGCGAACGAGTTGAACAGGTAGTCGAAGCCCGCCCCGGCCGTGGCCCTCGCCTCCTCGAAGGTGCAGCCCAGCGTCTCGGCGGCAAAGAGGCAGCCGGCCTCGCGTGCCTTGGACTGGCCGATCAGGGCGCGCCAGGTCTCCGGCGGGACCTTGTAGGCGGCGTCGCAGCGGAAGCCGGCGACGCCGAGGCCCTGGAGGTGGGCGATGTAGGCGTCCCAGATCCGGGTCAGCTCGTTGCGCGGACCTTCGGAATGGTAGTCGAGCTCGGCCAAGTCGCCCCAGACGGTGCGGATCGTCGGGTCGTCGGGATCGACCGCCGCCGGGCTCGCGATCGAGCCGTCGGCCTCCTTGACGAACAAGTCCGGCCGCTCGCGGGCGAGGCGTCCGTCGTTGGCGGTGTGGTTGATGACGAGATCGGTCATCACCGACAGGCCGGCCGCCTCGGCCGCGGCGCAGAAGCGCCGGATCTGCGCGTCGTCGTCGGTGCCGTCGTCGTCGCGGAAGCGGTCGTCGAGGCGCTCCGGGTCGGCGACCGCGTAGAGGCTGCCCGACCCGCCGGTGGCGTGGAACGGGTTGAGGTAGACCCAATCGAAGCCGAGCTCCGCGATCCGCGGCAGCTCCGCCGTCCAATCCGACACCCGCCCGACGAGGAGCGGGAACAGGTTGTAGATCCGCGGCCCCAGGACGCGCGCTCCCGAGCCCCCCGTCGCGAGGCCGGCCGGCGGCGAGACGGGGGCCGCCCCGTCCGCTGCGGCTTTCCTCGATGCGGTTGTCGGTGCGTTCATGCTGGCCTCGAAAATATGGGATGGCGTCATCGGCTAACGCCCGAATGCCGGGTGCGTGCCGTGTCCGATGATCCGGCACGGCACGCGGGGTCTCAGGTCCGGCGCCGGAGCACGGCGTAGGGAAGCGCGGAAAACAGCGCTCCGAAATCCGCGGACCCCTCGTAGTCGGCCCCCGTGACGATGTCGTGCCAGCGGGTGCCGGCGCCGAGGTCGACGGTCGTGCCGGCAAAGCCTGCGCCGGACCACGTTTCGTCCGTCACCAATCCGGCGACCAGGCGCGGGACGGCGACGAACAGGTCGCCCTCCGTGCTCGCGTCGGACCGCAGGTAGGCGATCACGTTCTCGGCCCGCGGGCCGGCGGCCTCGATCGCGCGATAGTCGGCCTCGGCGTAGAAGGCCGGCCGCGCGGCGCGGTCGGCGAGCAGTCGCGCCAGGGTGGCCTGCTTCACACGCCCGTCCGGCCAACGCGAAAGCAGCCCGGGCACGGCCCCCTCATCGGAGAGGGCGCGTTCGAGGGCCGGGTAGTCCACCGGCCGGCGGTTGTCGGGGTCGACGAACGAGAAGTCCCAGAACTCGGTGCCCTGGTACACGTCGGGAAGACCCGGCAGCGTGCATTTGAGGACCGTGCGGCCGAGGCCGGCGATCATGCCGAGATGGGCGAGGCGGCGGGCGAACGGCCGGAGCTGGGCCAGGAACGCGGAGCCCGGTGCGATCAGCGCCTCGAACAGCTTGGCGACCGCGCCCTCGTAGGCCGCGTCGACGTTAACCCAGCTCGACCGGCGCTTGCCCTCGCGCATCGCCTTCTCGCTGTAGGCAGTCAGGCGCTTGCGGAAGTCCTCGATCGCGTCGGGCGCGTCGGCGTCGAGCAACTCGAGCGGCCACGCCCCTAGGATAGCCTGGAAGAACATCCACTGGTCGTTGGCGTCCGGCGCTGGCTCGTCGTCGATGCTCGCGAGATGCGGGCCGGCGACCGTGCGCCAGAGGTCCCAGGCCCGGGCCCACTCCTCCGGCAGCTCGGACAGGGCGAGCAGGCGCGTGCGTGCATCCTCGCCGCGCTTGGTGTCGTGCGTCGCCGTGGTGATCATGGCGTTCGGCCAGTCGCGGGCGCGCGCCGCCTGCAGGCCGTGGAAGTGCTCGGCGTCCAGCCCATACTCGCCCGGGTCGCCGCCGACCTCGTTGAGGCCGAGCAGCATCGCGTAGCGGTAGAACAGCGTGTCCTCCAGGCTCTTGGCCATCACCGGGCCGGTGAGCTGCTGGAAGCGGCGGCGGAAGCGCAGGATCACACTCGGATCGGGCCTGCCGGGACCGGCGGTCTCAATCCGTCCGATCAGGGCGGCGGCGGCGAAGTCGTGCACCGAGCGGTCCGGCAACGCAGACCAGCGCTTGGCCTTGGCGACCGCGCCCTCGATCAACCGGATGTCCTCGGCCTCGACGTCGCTCTCGTCGAGGTCCGGCGGCAGGTAGCTGCGATAGGTCGGGAAGCGGGCGATGATCTCGATCAGCGCCCGGCGGATCGCGTTGACCGAGAAGTCGCGCGTGCGCCGGTCGGCGTCGGCGATCTCCTTGAGGTCGCTGGTCAGCACCTCGAGTTCGCTCGCGAAGCTGATCTCCAGGATCTCGGCCTTCGCGGCGCGAAGCTGGAAGCCGTAGGGCTCGTCGTAGCCGGTGGCCCACTCGTAGAGACGCTTGATCTTCCCGCGCTTGCCCTGATCGACCAGAATGCCGTCGAGGTGGTTCAGCACGTCGTAGCCGGTGGTGCCGGCCACAGGCCAGGGCCGAAGCTTCTCGCCCGGCTCCAAAATCTTCTCCACGACGACGTAGAAGCCCGGCCCAACGGCGGCCTGCAGCGCCCGCGCGTAGCCCTGCGGGTCGGCCAGCCCGTCGATATGGTCGATGCGCAGGCCGTCGATCCGCCCCTCGCGGACGTGCCGGAACACGGTCTCGTGCGAGCGGTGGAAGATGTCGTTCAGCTCGACGCGAAGGCCCGCAAGGGAGTTCACGTCGAAAAAGCGCCGATAGTTGATGTCGCTCGACGCGACGCGCCAATGCGCCAAGCGGTAGGCTTGACTTTCGAGCAGCCGATGGAGCGGGCCGAAGCTGTCGGGACGGCCCTTGAAGCCGTTGAGCAGCTTCAAGCTGCGGTCGACGGCGGCGCGGATTTCAGGCGACACCGCACAGACGGCGGCGAGACGCCGCTTCAGCCCCTCGGCCTCCTCGGGGAAGGCGTGACGCCGTTTCGGGTCGGTCTCGGCACCCATGGCGCGCAGGCGCTCGGAGATGGCCAGCAGCTCGCCCTGCGCCTCCTCGTCCACGTCGCCGAGCGCCGCGAGCACCCGGTTGAGGATCGTCGGGTAGTTCAGCGGGCGGATGGGGAACTGATGCTCGTAGTGCCACACGCTGAAGGCGCCGGCCTCTGCGTCGAACTTGAGTTCGAGGTTACCGTTCTCCAGCGCCTCGCCGTAGCGCTCGCCGAGGAAGGGGATGACGAGGTTGCGGTTGGCACCCAGGCGCTCCCAGTCGATGTCGAAGGCGTGGCCGAAGGGCGAGAGCGCGCCCCATTCGAGCACCGACAGCCACCACGGGTTGTCGGCGCCGCCGACGCCCATGTGGTTCGGGACGATGTCGAGGAGGAGCTTCAGCCCGTGCGCCCGCAGGGCGTCCGACAGGCGGACGAAGCCGGCCTCGCCGCCGAGTTCCGGGTTGATCGCCCCGTGGTCGACGATGTCGTAGCCGTGAGTCGAGCCGGGCCGCGCCTTCTGCAGCGGCGAGGCGTAGACGTGGCTGATGCCGAGCTTGGCGAGATACGGGACGATCCTCTCCGCGTCGGCGAAGGTGAAGTCCTTGTGGAATTGGAGCCGATAGGTCGCCCGCGGCGGCGCCGTCGCGAGACGCGCAGCGCCCGAGCGCGGGCCACGATCCTCGGCAGACAGCGAAGCGGCGAGCTTCGCCAGCGGGCCGCCGGGGGCGGCGATGGCGTTCAGGTCGCGGTCGAGCTTGCGCCGCCAGTTCGGATAGCCCTCGGTCGAGCCCGGAACGTTGGCCTGGCTCAGCTCGGACACCACGTCCTCGTACTGCACCGCCGTCAACATCGACGGGGCGCGGGCGAGGTAGCGCGCCGCGGCCTCGAACGGCGCGACGTCCGGCGGCTCGGCGCCGACGATGAGCTGCTGGCCGGCCAGCGCCTCCGACAGGCGGCGGCGCTCGGTGACCCGCTCGGTCCGCTCGGCCTCGGCCCGCTCGGCGTCGTAGAGGCCGAGCGACTGGCGCGTGTCGGTGTCGACCCCGCGCCACCAGCCGACGAAGGTCGGCAGGTCGTGGGTGGTGATCGCGGTGAGCGCGTCACGCGGGTAGGCGTCGGGGGCCTTGAACCGCCCGTCCTGCTCGCGTTCGAAGGCGAGGATGCGGTAGCTCAGGATGCCGGCCTGCATCAGCGCGTCGGAGAAGCCCTGCGGCGCGGTGCCGAGATCCTCGGCGATGACGAGGCACTTGTTTCGATGGCTCTCCAGCCGCAGCACCGCGATCATCGGCTCGAACGGCATCGCCACGTAGGCGCCGTCCTTTGCGCCGCCGCCCAGCGGGATCAGGAACAGGCGGGCGAGCTGGAAGGCGTGGTCGATGCGGATCGCGCCGGCATGGCGCATGTTGGCGCGTACCAGCGCCCGGAAGGCGGCGAGCCCGTCGCGCTCCATCTCGAGCGGGTCGAACGCCGGCAGGCCCCAATCCTGGCCCTTGGGCGCCAGCAGGTCGGGCGGCGCGCCGATCGAGACGCGGTCGGCGAAACGCTCGGGATGCGACCAGATCTCGGAGCCGCCGCGGTCGGCGCCGACCGCGAGGTCTCGATAGAGGCCGATCCGCATGCCGGTGGCGAGCGCCCGCGCCGACGCGTCGGCGAGTTGCCGGTCGGCGAGGTACTGCAACCACGCGTGATAAGAGACCGCGTCCCGGTGCTCCTCCGCGAAGGCGACGACGGCCTCGGTCCCGGCGCGCCGATAGGCCTCGGGCCAGTCGCCGAGCCACTGGGCGCCCTGCCCCTTGAAGTGCTCCGACAGGGCCTCGAACGTGGCGTGAGATTGCAGGTCCTCGCCGCCCTCCGCGCGAAACGCCGTGAAGCCGGCATCCGCGCCGCGCTTGGCGTCGGACTCGTCCCACAGCGCCCGAAGCACCGGCGAGAGCACGTCCCATACGCCCTGGTGATCGACGAGCGCCGCGTCGCGAATGGCTTCCACACGGGGCGCCATCTCGAGGAGCAACGCCTCCGCCCGCGAGCCGGCGAAGCCCGGAAGGCTTCGCGGCGCGATGAACAGCGTGTCGAGGAACAGGCGCGAGGACGGTGAATAGGGCGAAATCTTCGTGCGGTCGGCGGAGAACAGCGCGTGGACCGGGCTGAGGCCGAGGAAAGAGGCGCCGCGCAGGCCCGCATCGTGCGCCGCGTGGCCGGCGTCGGCATAGGTGCCGATGCCGAGGTTGTCGTCCGAGCGCAGCCCGTAGAGCTGGGCGGCGAGACCCCAATCGCTCGCACCCTCGTCGGCGTAGGCGCGCGGACGCCAGCAGCGCTGCGGAGCGGAGATGATCCAGGCCTGCGCCGTGCGGTCGCCGAGCGTCACCGTGAGGTGGTGGTAGCCCGGCGTCAGCGGCGGAAGCTCGAAGCCGGCGGTGTCGCCCGACAGGGCGGCCCGGCCCTCGCGGGCGCTGCCGCGCTCGTCGACGAGGCGCCAGTTCACAGTCCCTTCGCCGCGGACCGGCACGCGGGCGGCGCGGCGCGCCTCGACCGGGAGCAACGGCGGGATCAGGCCGTTCCGCAACGCTTCGGCCTCGGCGAGGCTGCGGGCGACGGCGTCGTCGCTCTCGACCGCGAAGCCCAGCGCGGCGAGCATGCCGCGGCGAACCTCGAGCGGGGTCTCGACCGGCTTGCCGAAGGCGTCGACGTAGCCGTCGGCGATGCCGGCCAGGTCGGCCAGGCGTTGCAGTGCGCTGCTCATCGGGCCGCTTTCGTCAGGAATACGCCCGTCCAAGCGGGCAAAATTGCACCGGTGCCGTCCGGCGCATTGGTCCAAACCAGCGTGTCGTCGCCGGCCTCGACGGAATACGGCCCGTTGCCGACGTTGGCGACGAAGCGCAGCGTCCCGCCGTCGTAGGACCAGGTGCAGTCTACGACGTCTGCACGGGGCAGGTTCGCCTTGGCCCCGCGATAGCCGGACTTGGCAAGCGGCACCACCACGTCCCGGCGCAGGGCCAGCAGGCGCGTCGTCTCGGCCAGGACCTCGCGATGGGGGGATCGCTCGCGCTCCGCCCAATCGAGCTTCGAGGCTTCGAAGGTCTCGGCCTCGGTCGGGTCGGGGATCACCGAGGTGTCGTCGGCGAAGGCCGCGAAACTCTTGAACTCCTTGCGGCGTCCCTCGCGCACGGCCTTGTTCAGGTCCTCGTCCGGCGCGAAGTCGACGAAGAACAGGAACGGCGTCGAGGCCGACCACTCCTCGCCCATCCACAGCATCGGGATCTGGGGCGCGAGCAGCAAGCCGGCGCGGGCTAGGTCGAGCCTCGCCGGGTCGGCGAGGTGGCTCAGGCGCTCGCCGAGCGCCCGGTTGCCGACTTGGTCGTGGTTCTGCAGGAAGGTGACGAACGCGGTCGGTGGCAGGTGCGCCGAGGGCTCGCCGCGGGGATGGTCGCCCAGCGTCTTGAAGGGCTCGCCCTGGTAGGCGAAGCCCTCCGACAGGCAGCGGGCCAGACGCTCGACCGGCTTGTCGCTGAAGCTCTCGTAGTAGCCGGAATCCTCGCCCGTCAGCAGAACATGCCAGCAATGGTGCAAGTCGTCCGCCCACTGCGCGTCGTGCTGGACGGGCTTGCCGGTCGCATCGCGCTCGAGCCAGCGCGCTTGGTTGGCCTCGTTCTCCAGCATCAAGTGGATCTGTCGATCAGGGAAGGTCGCCCGCACCGTCTCGCCGAGCTCGGCCAGGAAGTGCTTGGGCGAATCGTCGAGGATCGCGTGCACCGCGTCGAAGCGGATGCCGTCGAAATGGTATTCGCCGAGCCAGTACAGCGTGTTCTGGATGAAGAACTGCCGCACGGTGTGGCCGCTCTCCTTGCCGTCGAAGTTGATGCCGGCGCCCCACGGAGTCTGGTGACGTTCGGTGAAGAAGCTCTTGGCGTAGGCGTGGAGGTAGTTCCCGGCTGGCCCGAAGTGGTTGTAGACCGCGTCGAGGTAGACCATCAGCCCGAGGCCGTGGGCCGCGTCGATCAGGCGCTTGAGGTCGTCGGGGCGGCCGTAGGCGGCGTCCGGCGCGTAGGGCAGCACGCCGTCGTAGCCCCAGTTGCGGGTCCCCTTGAAGTCGGCGAGCGGCAGCAGCTCGATCGCTGTGACGCCGAGCGCCTTGAGGTCGGGAAGGCGCGCCTGAAGGCCGGCATAGGTGCCCTCAGGCGTCGCCGTGCCGACATGCGTCTCGTAGATCACCGCCTCCTCGAACGGACGGCCGGTCCAGGCGGCGTCGGTCCAGGCGAATGCCGACGGGTCGACCACCTCGGACAGCCCCGAGACGTCGTCCGGTTGGAAGCGCGAGGCGGGATCGGGCACCACGAGGTCGCCGTCGATTCGGAAGCCGTAGCGCGCGCCGGCCGCCACCCCCGGCACGGTCGTCCGGCGCCAGCCCTCGTCGGCGTCGGGGATCGCGTGGTCGGCGCCGTCGACCACCAGGGTGACGTCCTCGGCGGTCGGCGCCCAGAGCGCGAAGCGGACGCCGTCGCCGGCGATCTCGGCGCCGAAGGGCATGTTGTGCGTGCGCCGCATCAGGCCAGCATCCTCATCGTTTCAGGGCTCGTGGCCGGTTCGAATCGCGCAGAGGCGATCCCCGACGCGGAGCCGGGTGTGAACAGCCACATCTGTCACAGAAGCTGCCGGCCCAGCTGTTGTTCCCCGCACCGCACCCAAACCTTGCGGATCGTTCGGCAGCGTTCCGGGGCGAGCTTGGCCGGTCTGTGGAGATGCACGCTCCGGCACGCGATCCTACGGTTGCGAGCGTCGTTGACGCTCTCGAAAAGAGCGCCGGACAGGGGTGGATCAGGTGCTTGCGCCGGTGCCGCGGGAGGAATAATTAACCGTCTGATATCATTCGTCTTCCCCCACGTCGTGCCGCCCGCGGCCTTTCGGCGTGCGCCGCACCAGACACCGGCTCCGGACGCGGGGCCTTCGCCACACGGATAAAGCCCTTGGCCGACAACGACGAGACAGGGGCCGGCACGCCGCCGCCCGCCAGCGACATCAAGCCCGTTTCCATCACCGACGAGATGCGCCGGTCCTACCTCGACTACGCGATGAGCGTGATCGTGAGCCGGGCGCTGCCGGATGCGCGCGACGGCCTCAAGCCGGTGCACAGGCGCATCCTGTTCGCGGCCTACGAGAGCGGGCACCTGCCCGAGCGCAAGTACGTCAAGTCGGCCCGCATCGTCGGCGACGTGATCGGCCTCTACCACCCGCACGGCGACCAATCGATCTACGACGCCTTGGTCCGCATGGCGCAGGACTTCTCGATGCGCCTGATGCTCATCGACGGGCAGGGCAACTTCGGCTCCGTCGACGGCGATCCGGCCGCCGCCATGCGCTACACGGAATCGCGCCTGGCCAAGCCCGCGACCGCGCTGCTCGCCGACATCGACAAGAACACCGTCGACTTCCAGCCGAACTACGACGAGTCGCGCGAAGAGCCCTCGGTGCTGCCGGCGCGCTTCCCGAACCTTCTCGTCAACGGCGCCGGCGGCATCGCCGTCGGCATGGCGACCAACATCCCGCCGCACAACCTCGGCGAACTCATCGACGCCTGCATCGCGCTGATCGACGATCCCAGCCTGACCATCGAGCAGCTGACCGAGATCGTGCCCGGGCCGGACTTCCCGACCGGCGGCTCGATCCTCGGGCGCGCCGGCACGCGGTTGGCCTACGCCACCGGACGAGGCTCGATCATCATGCGGGCCAAGTCCCACGTGGAGGAGCTGCGCAAGGAGCGCGAGGCGCTGATCTTCACCGAGATTCCGTACCAGGTGAACAAGGCCACGCTGGTCGAGAAGATCGCCGAGCTGGTCAAGGAGAAGCGCGTCGAGGGCATCTCGGACCTGCGCGACGAATCCGACCGCGACGGCATGCGCATCGTCGTCGAGATCAAGCGCGACGCGATGGCGGAGGTGGTGCTGAACCAGCTCTACCGCTTCACGCCGCTGCAATCCTCCTTCGGCTGCAACATGGTGGCGCTGAACGGCGGACGCCCCGAGCTGATGAACCTGAAGGACCTGCTCCAGGCCTTCATCGACTTCCGCGAGGAGGTCGTCTCCCGCCGCACCAAGTTCCTGCTGAACAAGGCCCGAGAGCGCGCCCACGTCCTGTGCGGCCTCGCCATCGCGGTGGCCAACATCGACGAGGTGATCCGCCTGATCCGCACCTCGCCCGATCCGAACTCGGCGCGCGAGGCGCTGATGGCGCGCGACTGGCCGGCCCACGACATCGCACCCCTCATCGCGCTGGTGGACGATCCGCGCCACCGCGTGAAGGACGACGGCACCTACCGGCTCTCGGAGGTGCAGGCCCGCGCGATCCTCGACCTGCGCCTGCAGCGCCTGACGGCTCTGGGCCGCGACGAGGTCGGCGACGAGCTTAAGTCGCTCGCCGACGAGATCGCCGACTACCTCGACATCCTGCGCTCGCGGTCACGCATCCAGACCATCGTCAAGGACGAGTTCGCCGAGGTGCGCACTCAGTTCGCCACCCCGCGGCGGACGGTGATCCTCGACTACGATTCCAGCGTCGACGACGAGGACCTGATCCAGCGCGAGGACATGGTCGTCACCGTGAGCCACGCCGGCTACGTCAAGCGCGTGCCGCTCTCGACCTATCGGGCCCAGCGACGCGGCGGCAAGGGCCGCTCCGGCATGTCGACCCGCGAGGAGGATTTCGTCACCCGCCTGTTCGTGGCGAGCACGCACACGCCGGTGCTGTTCTTCTCCAGCCAGGGCCAGGCCTACAAGGAGAAGGTCTGGCGCCTGCCGATGGCGGCGCCGAACGCCCGCGGCAAGGCGCTGGTCAACATCCTGCAGCTGCAGGACCAGGCCGAGCGCATCACCACGATCATGCCGTTGCCCGAGGACGAGAGCTCCTGGGAGACGCTGGACGTGATGTTCGCGACCGCCTCGGGCGGCGTCCGACGCAACAAGCTGTCCGACTTCGTGCAGGTGAATCGCAACGGCAAGATCGCGATGAAGCTCGATCCGGGCGACCACATCGTCCACGTCGAGATCTGCCGCCCCGAGCAGAACGTGCTGCTGACCACCGCGCTCGGCCAGTGCATCCGCTTCCCGGTCGAGGACGTCCGCGTCTTCAAGGGCCGCGATTCCACCGGCGTGCGAGGCATCAGCCTCGGCAAGGGCGACCGCGTCATCTCGATGACGATCCTGAACAGCTTCGAGGCGACACCCGAGGAGCGGGTCGGCTTCCTCAAGATGCAGCGCGCCGTCATCGGCGACACCGCGCCCGAAGCGAACGACGCCGACGCCGAGGAGGCCGCCACCGACGCGCCGCTGCTGTCGCAGGAGCGCTACGCCGAGATGGGCGCCAACCAGCAGTTCGTGCTGACGCTCGCCGAGCGCGGCTACGGCAAGCGGACCTCGTCGTTCGAGTACCGGACCTCGGGCCGCGGCGGAAAGGGCATCAAGGCGATGGAGGTCAACGCCCGCAACGGCAACCTCGTCGCCTCCTTCCCGGTCGAGCCGAGCGACCAGATCATGCTCGTGACCAATGCCGGGCAACTGATCCGCGTGCCGGTGGACGACATCCGCGTCGTCGGCCGCGCCTCGCAGGGCGTTACGGTGTTCGACACCGCCAAGGACGAGCGCGTCGTCTCGGTCGAGCACATCGCCGGCGAGGACGAGGGCGGCGAGATCGCCGACGAGGCGGTGTGAGCGAGGCGCCCTGCAGGACGGCTCGGTCGTCCTGCAGGGCCGCGCCGCCGCGCGATGCGGTCGCAAAAAAGTTCAGATTCGACGGATGAATTTTCTGTAAGAAACGTAGCGTATAGATCTACGGCATGTCACGGAAATTCAGAAAACGCCTGTTTCCGAGTGTTGCCGTTAAGTCATATCATAGAGGAGGCTGTTGGGGTTACTGGTCGGCAACACCAGACACCAACCCCGGATGCCGCCCGTGCTGAAGTCCATCGCCCTCGCCGCCGTCGCATCGACGGCCCTCGCAGCCGCCGCCGGCGCCGCCGACCTTCCGCGCCGCGCGCCGCCGCCGGTGTTCACGCCCGTCCCGGTCTTCACCTGGACCGGCTTCTACCTCGGCGCGAACGCCGGCTACGCCTTCTCGGAGCGTGACAACGTCCGCACCGCCGGCATCGGCGCCCTGCAGCTCAACGTCGACCGCAACCTGCGCCGCCCGAGCGTGCCGCTGCCGCAGGACGGTTTCACCGGCGGCGGCCAGATCGGCTACAATTTCCAGTTCACGCCGGGCTCCGGCATCGTCGTCGGCGTCGAGGCCGACGCGCAGTACACCGATCTGCAGCACCGCCGCACCGAGACGATCTTCAACCCCGTCTTCAACGCCAACGTCCTGACCAACAGCTACCGCACCGAGCTCAACTACCTCGGCACGGTGCGCGGCCGCGTCGGCTACGCCTTCGACCGGGTGTTCGTGTACGGCACCGGCGGCTTCGCCTACGGAGACGTGACACAGTCCATCACCTTCCAGACCGGCGCGCCGGTGACCTATGCCGCCCGCCGCTCCAACATGGAAACCGGCTACGCCTACGGCGGCGGCATCGAGTACGCGCTGCCGACGGAGTCCTTCCTGAACGTCTTCCGTGCCAGCGCCGTGACGATCAAGGGCGAGTACATCCGCTACGACCTCGGAAGCCGCAACCTCGTCGTCGCCAACGTCGGCCCGGCCGGCACCCCGGGGATCGGCTACATCTCGCGCGTCTCGACCGAGGGCAGCCTCGCTCGCGCCGGCATCAACTACAAGTTCGGCACCTACTAGGATCTACCGCCAAGCGCCCAGGCGCCTGCATCGATCGGAACACGCGAGGAGGGCGGAGGCACAAGCTTCCGCCCTTCTCGCGTTTCGGGCTCCCGGCCCATTCGGCCGGAGCGGCGGTTCCGTTCGTCATGAAAATCCTCTAGGGCGTTGCGGGCATGAACCGCATCGCGCTCTATGCCGGCTCCTTCGATCCGGTCACAAACGGCCATCTCGACGTCGTCCGCCAGGCCTGCCGGCTTGTGCCGCGCCTCGTCATCGCGATCGGCGTCCACCCCGGCAAGGCGCCGCTCTTCACCGCCGAAGAACGAGCCGAGCTGCTGATCGAGACCTGCCGGCCCCTGGCCGAGGCCGAGGGGACGGAGCTTGAGATCGCCACCTTCGACGACCTCGCGGTGAGCGCGGCCCGCCGCTGCAAGGCTAGCCTGTTCATCCGCGGGCTGCGCGACGGCACCGACCTCGACTACGAGATGCAGCTCGCCGGCATGAACGGCGCGATGGCCCCCGAAATCCAGACCGTGTTCCTGCCGGCCTCGATCCAGGTCCGCCCGATCACCGCGACGCTCGTCCGCCAGATCGCGGCCATGGGCGGCGACGTGTCGCCCTTCGTGCCGCACCAGGTGGCCGAACGTCTCGCGGCCCGCTTCGCAAGCCGAAGCTAGGCCACCACCCCTTCCAAGGAGACGATTCCCCATGAACCGCCGCACCGCATTTTTCGCGCTCGCGATCTCCCTCGCCGTGGGCAGCTCGGCCGCCCGCGCCGCCGACGCCAACACCGTCTTCCTCGACACGAAGGACGGCCGCGTCACCATCGAGCTGCGCCCCGACATCGCGCCCAAGCACGTCAAGCAGCTCAAGACGCTGATCGCTCAGGGCTTCTACAACGGCCTTAAGTTCCACCGGGTCATGGACGGCTTCATGGCGCAGACCGGCGACCCGAAGGGCAACGGCACCGGCGGATCGAGCCTGCCCGACATCCCGGCCGAGTTCTCTTCGGCGCAGTTCCGCCGCGGCACCGTCGGCATGGCCCGCTCGTCGGACCCGAACTCGGCCAACTCGCAGTTCTTCATCTGCCTCGGCGATGCGTCGTTCCTGAACGGGCAGTACACCGTGGTCGGCCTCGTCTCCGACGGCATGGACGTCGTCGACAAGATCAAGAGGGCCGCCCCCGGCGCGGCCGGCGGCGCGGTCCAGAACCCGGACAAGATCGTCAAGATGCAGCTGGCCGAGAAGGCGAAGTAAGCCGCGATGCGAGGGCGGCGCGCGGCGGCGGCGCTGCTGGCCGCCCTCGCGCCCGCTTCGGCGGGTGCGTGGGACGGCCAGCCGTTCTACGGCTATGCCCTCGACGGCGAGGGGCCCGGCTACCCGCTGAGCCTCCCGCAGACCCTGCGGGCGACGATCGTGGTGCCGCTTGAGACACGCCCCGTCCCCCGCGCGAACACGCTGGCCGAGCTCTATCCGGCGCTCGCAGCGTGCTGGCGCCCTCCGGCCTCGCTCGAGGACGCGCCCGACATCGAGATCACCGCCCGCCTGTCGCTCCGGCGGGACGGGAGCTTGATCGGGCCGCCGCGGATCACGTATGCGAGGGGCGTCGGGCCCAAGACGCGCCCGACCCTGGTGCATGCGACCCTCGACGGCCTGAGCCGTTGCCTGCCGGCGCGCATCACGCCCGGCCTCGGCCGAGCGATCGCCGGGCGACCCGTCGCCCTACGTTTCGTCTACCGGAAGGTCGTCGCGAACCGACCCGGATGACGGCACCCGAACACCCCGCCGCGCCGCCGACCGGCGCAGCGCCCCTTCCCCGACCAACCCGGAGACCGACATGGCCGACACCGAAAACCTCGTCCTCGAGACCACCAAGGGCCGCGTCGTCGTCGCGCTGCGCTCCGACCTCGCACCGAACCACGTCGAGCGCATCAAGACTCTGGCCGGCCAGGGCTTCTATGACGGCGTCCCGTTCCACCGCGTCATCGACGGCTTCATGGCCCAGACCGGCGACCCGACCGGCACCGGCTCGGGCGGCTCCGACCTGCCCGACCTGAACGCCGAGTTCAACGCCGAGCCGCACACCCGCGGCACCTGCTCGATGGCCCGCACCAACTTCCCGCACTCGGCGAACTCGCAGTTCTTCATCTGCTTCGACGACGCACGCTTCCTGGACAAGCAGTACACCGTCTGGGGCAAGGTGACCGAAGGCATGGACGTGGTCGACACGATCAACAAGGGCGAGCCGCCGCGCTCCCCCGACAAGATCGTCAAGGCGACCATCGCCGCCGCCTGACCTCAACGAACGCCCGTCGCCTCCAAGCGTGAGGCGACGGGCGATCCCGGCCCCCTGAATGGGTCATCGAGCATTGGGCGTATCCCCGCAGGCGACGATGCGGGTGACGGCTCTCAGCGGACGTTGATCGAGCCGAAGGCGGCGTTTCGGTCGCAGGGTGACGCCACACGCCCGGTACCGCTCACCTAACATATGTTGGTGCTGTGCTGCGACCGCGCACCTAACCTACAACTTGCGCGGATCATCCATCGGGCACGTGACGGTCCGGCGCGTCCTGCCTCTTCGCCGAAGTCTCTTCGAGTCGACGCCGTGGATCGCTGGGCGATGCGCGGATGGCCAGGACGTCTCCTCCACCCCGCCTGGATGAGACCTCACCGGATGGCCGAGAAGCGGGATGCGGTCGCGAACGACGCCGAGCCCATCCGCGACGAAGTTTTGCCGCCGGGCGCCGACACCGCCCGCGCCCGAAAGGTGCCGGCGCAAGGGCCGCGCTACCATGCCGTCGTCACCGGCGCCGACGGCGCGAAGAGCCTGCACGCACTCCCGGCCTACGGCGACGACGAGGCCATCGCGCATGCCCTCGCCCTGGCCGAAGGTCGCGCGATCGAGATCTGGGACGGCCCGCGATTGATCGAGCACTTCGCGGCGGTCGCACGATAGAGGCGACGCCGCGACTGCGACCGATTCATGGGATTTGGGAGGTATGGAGCGGGTACCGGGAATCGAACCCGGGTATTCAGCTTGGAAGGCTGCTGCTCTACCATTGAGCTACACCCGCGATCCGCGCCGGATAGCATGGCGCGGGAGGCTTGAGAAGACCGGATGCGCCGCGCGGGTGGCACGTCCGAGGCTAGCTTTCAGTGCGCAGAGACTTGGCGCGTCGGCACGATGTCGTTGGCCATCACCTCGCCGAACGGGCCGTCGTTGCGGGCGTTGGTCGGTCCGATGCCGGTGGTGGCGCGGAGCGGCAGCTTCGGGAAGACCAGCTCGGCGAAGCGGTAGGCCTCCTCAAGATGCGGGTAGCCCGACAGGATGAAGCGGTCGATCCCGAGGTCGATGTACTCCTTCATCCGGTCGGCGACCTGGTCGGCGGAACCGACGAGCGCCGTGCCGGCGCCGCCGCGCACCAAGCCGACGCCGGCCCAGAGGTTCGGCGAGACCTGCAGCTTGTCGCGGCTGCCGCCGTGCAGCGCCATCATCCGGCTCTGCCCGATGGAATCCTGGCGCTTCAGCGTCGCCTGCGCCTTGGCGATGGTGGCGTCGTCGAGCTTCGAGATCAGGCTGTCGGCCGCCTCCCAGGCGGCGCCCTCGGTCTCCCGCACGATCACGTGCAGGCGGATGCCGTAGGAGAAGGACTTGCCGCGCTTTTCGGCGGCGGCGCGTGCGGTGGCGATCTTCTCGGCGACGCCCGCCGGGGGCTCGCCCCAGGTCAGGTACACGTCGCAATGCTCGGCCGCGACGTCGATGCCGGCCGGCGACGAACCGCCGAAGTAGAGCGGCGGGTAGGGTTTCTGCACCGGCGGGAAGATCAGCCGGCCGTTCTCGGCCGACAGGTGCTTGCCTTCGAACGTCACCGTCTCGCCGGCCATCAGCCCGCGCCAGATGTGCAGGAACTCGTCGGTCACCGCGTAGCGCGCATCGTGATCGAGGAACACGCCGTCGCCGCGCAGCTCCACCGGGTCGCCGCCGGTGACGACGTTGATCAGCAGGCGCCCGCCGGAGATCCGGTCCAGGGTCGAGGCCATGCGGGCGGCGGCCGAGGGCTCCATCAGGCCCGGGCGCACGGCGACGAGGAAGCGCAGGCGCTGCGTCAGCGGGGCGAGCGCGGAGGCGACGACCCAGCTGTCCTCGCAGGAGCGGCCGGTCGGCAGCAGCACGCCGTAATAGCCGAGCGCGTCTGCGCCCTGCGCGATCTGGCGAAGGTAGGAGAGCGACACGTCGCGGGCGCCCTCGGACGCGCCGAGGTAGCGGCCGTCGCCATGCGTCGGCAGGAACCAGAGGACGTCCGTCTTCCCGTCCTGAATCGTGCTGTCGGTCGAGGCGGTCATCGAAAGATCTCCGTGTCGGCTCAGGCGGCCTGGGGCGCGCCGAGCAGGTGTTCGAGGATGCGGCCTTCGAGGCGCGCGAGGTCGGGGTCGCCGCGGCGGCGCGGCCGGGGCACATCGACCCGCAGGTCGAGGGCGATGCGGCCGGAATCCACCACGAGGATGCGGTCGGCCATCGCCACCGCCTCGCCGACGTCGTGGGTGACGAGGAGCGCGGTGAACCCGTCCGCACGCCAGATCCGCTCGATCAGATCCTGCATGCCGATGCGGGTGAGCGCATCGAGGGCGCCCAGCGGCTCGTCGAGGGCCAGCAGGCCGGGGCCGCTGACGAGCGCGCGCGCCAACGCCACGCGCTGACGCTGGCCGCCCGACAGGGTCGCGGGCCAAGCGCCGGCCTTGTCCGCGAGCCCGACTTGGTCGAGGGCCACGAGCGCGCGTTCGCGCCGTTCCGGCTTCGTGCCGATGCCGGACAGGCCGACCGTCACGTTGTCGACCACCCGCGCCCAAGGCAGCAGCCGCGGCTCCTGGAACATGATGCGCCGCGACCGCTCGCTCCGCCGCAGGCCGGGTTCGCCGGCGTCGAGCGCGACGCGGCCGGCGGTCGGCGCCTCGAGCCCGAGGATCAGGCGCAGCAGGGTGCTCTTGCCGCAACCGGACCGGCCGACGACCGCGGTGAAGCCGCCCGCGGGCAGGAACAGGTCGAGCCCGGAGATGACGGCGTTGCCGTCGAAGCTCTTGTGCAGGTCGCGAACGGTGACGGCGATGCCGCGAGCTCCCCTCTCCCGGTCGGGCGAGGAATGGGGGGAGGGATCAACCGTTTTCGAAGAGGTCACGCCCCTCTCCCTGTCGCCAAGGGCGAAGGCACCCGCATTCGTGTCGGCGTCCGGCGGCTGCGGGGTGTCGCGAAGGTTGGCGTCGCGCAGCATCAGGCGCTCCTGTAGGCGGGGTTCCAGGCGAGGCAGCTGCGTTCCAGCTGCCGCGTCAGCGCGTCGGCAAGCTTGCCAAGCGCGGCGTAGATCAGGATCGCCAGCACCACGACGTCGACGAGCATGAACTCGCGCGCCTGCATCGCCATGTAGCCGAGACCGGACGAGGCCGAGATGGTCTCGGCGACGATGAGCGTCAGCCACATGATGCCCAGCGCGTAGCGCAGGCCGACGAAGATCGACGGGAGCGCCCCCGGCAGCACCACGCGGCGGAACAGCTCGGCGTTCGACATGCCGTAGACGCGGCCCATCTCGACCAGCGCCGGGTCGACCGAGCGGATGCCGTGCAGGGTGTTGGCGTAGATCGGGAAGAACACCCCGAGCGCCACCAGGAACAGCTTGGCCTCCTCGCCGATGCCGAACCACAGGATCACCAGCGGGATCAGCGACAGGTGGGGCACGTTGCGCACCATCTGCACCGAGGTGTCGGTGAGCCGCTCGGACAGGCGCGACAGGCCGTTGGCGAGGCCGAGCCCGAAGCCGATGCCGCCGCCGACCACGAAGCCGGCGAGCGCGCGCAGCGTGCTGACGCCGAGGTTGGTCCAGAGTTCGCCGGTGCGCCCCGCCTCGATCCCGGCCCGGACCACGTCGAGCGGGGCCGGCATGAAGCGGTTCGAGACCAGGCCGGCCGAGACCGCCGCCTGCCAGCCGAGCACGATCGCGACGGGCAAGAGCCAGGGCAGCGCGGCGTCGCGGATGCGGGAGGGGGTGGTGCTCATCGGATCTCCGCCTTCCGTTCCGGATGGGTCCAGACCGCGTCGGCGACCCGGATGGCTTTGGGCAGGAGGCCGAGGGCGTGGAAGGCGTCGGCCACGGCCTGCTGGTCGGCGATCGCCTGCGCGTCGAGGGGGGCGACGCCGTAGGACAGGCGCTCGAGCGCCACCGCCAGCACGGGCGCCGGGATGCCGACCGAAGGCGCAAGCTCGGCCGCGACCGTGGCGCCGTTGCCGGCGGCCCAGGTGTCGACCTCGGCGACCGCCCGCAGGATCGCGACGACGACCTCCGGGCTCGCCTCGGTGAAGCCGCGGCGCGACAGGTAGAACTGCCGGTTCGGTGCGATCCCGCTGCCGTCGGCCAGCACGCGCGCGCCGGTGGAGCGCTCGGCCGCCGCGAGGTACGGATCCCAGATCGCCCAGGCGTCGACGGCACCGCGCACGAAGGCGGCGTTGGCATCCGCCGGCGACAGGAAGACGAGCTTCACCGCGTCGTAGGGAACGCCGGCCTTCTCCAGGGCGCGCACCACGAGGAAGTGCACGTTGGAGCCCTTGTTGAGCGCGATGGTCTTGCCGCGCAGCTCCGCCACGGACCGGACCGGGCTGTCCTTCGGCACGAGGATCGCCTCGCCGCGCGGGGCCGGCGGCTCGGTGCCGACGTAGCGCAGGTCGGCGCTGGCGGCCTGCGCGAAGATCGGCGGGGCCTCGCCGGCCGAGCCGAGGTCGATCGCCCCGGCGTTCAGCGCCTCCAGCAAGGGCGGACCGGAGGGAAACTCCGACCAGGTGACGTCGTAGCCAAGCGGCGCCAACGCCTTCGCGAGGCTGCCGCGGCCCTTCAGCAGGACGAGCGAGCCGTACTTCTGGTAGCCGATCCGCACGGTGGCGGCGGCGCGCGCCGGGCGCAGGGCGATGGCGGCGGCGAGGCCGAGCCCGGCCGAGAGCACGGTGCGGCGGCGCATCGGCGCGCCGGCCTCCGTCAGGGTGTCGAGTGCGGCGCGCGGCGCGGGGGAAAGGGGGGCGTCGGTCATCGCGGATCAGCCGTTGCGTGCGGGTGGCGTCCAGACCGCGTCGGCGACGCGGATGGGCTTCGGGATCAGCTTCAGGGCGTGGAAGCGGTCGGCGATCGCCTGCTGCTCGGCGGCGACGCGGTCGTTCATCGGGCCGATGAGGTAGTCGGTGCGGTCTACCGCGCGGCGCGTGGCGGCGAGCGGCACGCCGGTGCCCTTCGAGAGCAGGTCGGCGACCGCGCCGCGGTTCTCGCCGCACCAGCGCGCGACGCCCCCGAGCACGTCGATCACCTCGGAAAGCACCTCGCCGCGGCCCTCGGCGAAGGCGCGGCTCGCCAGGAAGAAGTTGTTTTGCCGGGCGATCTCCTTGGCGGTCGCGAGCACGCGGACGCCGTCGCCGCCTTCGGCGATGGCGTAGTACGGGTCCCAGATCGTCCAGGCGTCGATGCTGCCGCGCGAGAACGCCGCCGCGGCGTCGGCCGGCGCCAACGTCACCGGCTCGATGTCGGCATAGGTGAGGCCGGCCTTCTCCAAGGCGGCGACGGTGAGGTTGTGGGCGCTCGACGCCTTGGCGAAGGCGACGCGCTTGCCCTTCAGCTCGGCGAGCGTTTTGATCGCCGAGCCCTTCGGCAGCAGGATTCCCGAGCCGGAGCCGCCGGCCTCCTGCGCCGCGGCGTAGACGAGGCTCGATCGCGCGGCCTGCGCGAAGATCGGCGGGGCGTCGCCGGTCTGCCCGAAATCGATGCCATCGAGGGAGAGCGCCTCCAGCAACGGCGGCCCGAACGAGAACTCGACCCAGCGCACCGAATGGCCGAGTGGCGCCAGCCGCTCCTCGATGACGCCGCGCTGCTTGGCGACGACGAGGATGCCGTTCTTCTGGTAGCCGATGCGCAGGACGCCGGGCTCCGCGGCGCGCGCGGCACGGGACAGGGGCAGCGCCGCGGCGAAAGCCGTGGCGAGCAGGCGGCGACGGTCGAGCATCGCCGGCCTCAGCGTGCGACCGCGCGGGCCGCGGGGGCGGCGGCCTCCGCTGCTCCCGCGGCGCGGACGAGGGCGGCGAGCTGGGCGCCGGCCTGGGCGATGCGGTCGCGCACGCCGGGATCGGTCGGCAGCCCGTCGGTGAAGTCGGGGTCGGAGCCGTAGACGGTGGTCGGCACCTGCAGGGCGCCGAAGAACCCGAACAGCGGCCGGAAGGAATGCTCGACCACCAGCGCGTGGCGGGCGCCGCCGCCTGTGGCGACGATCGCGACCGGCTTGTTGGCCAAGGCCAGCGGGTCGATCAGGTCGAAGAGGTGCTTGAACAAGCCGGTGAAGCTGCCCTTGTAGACCGGCGAGCCGACGACGAGCGCATCCGCCCCCTCGATCGCCTCGACCACGCGGCGGGCCGGCAGCGACAGCGCATCCCGCGACCAGGCCGCGCCGAGGCCTGTGCCGGCGTCGACGAGGTCGAACAGGCGCAGGTCCAAGCCGCCATCCGCCGCGGCGGACTCGCCCACGGCCTCGACCAGGGCGCGGGTCTTGGACGGGCGCTGGAGGTTGGCGCTGAAGCCCACGAGTTTTGGTCGCGTCATCGTCAAGGTCTCGTCTCGAATTGAGGGTGTCGCGGGACAAAGACGGGGCTGGAGGGCGAAGGCCGCCCCCATCGTTCCGGACCCTGCCGCGATGTCCTCCTGAAGGTGAGGCGTGCGGCCTGCGCGGTCAATGAAACGTTCTTGCAAAAGAACGCGGCGAACGAGGCGAACGTCTTCTCAAGCGATCGGATCGAGGGGTTTTGTTCTCTCGGACGTGAGTACGAGGCGAAATTTGCAATCATCCCACGCATCGGCGGACTGAAACGTTCTTTAAGAAGAACGAAGTGGGTGCGATGCCGTTTCTCCACGGGCGGCCCCGCCTCCTGGATGCCCACGATGGAAGGTTTCTCCCGCCGGACCTGCGGCCAGTGGAACGTCCTTGCCTGATCCAGCAAAAATTTGCGCTTTGCTTCCTTTGACCTGGATCAGGACTTTGGAAATACTTTGAAGGCACGCCTACAGGGCGCATCTGTTCGGCCGATCGGCGCGTAACCCATCAGGGACATGCGCTGGACGATCGTATCGCACCGACAAGTGACGACGGACGAGGAGGGGGACATCCGATGACCAACCGCAACGCGACCGAGGAGCCGATCCGCTTCGCCTATTGGGTGCCGAACGTGTCTGGCGGGCTCGTGATCAGCACGATCCCGCAGCGCACGAGCTGGGATGCCGACTACAACCGCAAGCTCGCGCGGATCGCCGAGGAGGCCGGCTTCGACTACGCGCTGACCCAGATCCGCTTCACCGCCGGCTACGGCGCCGAGTTCCAGCACGAATCGGTGGCGTTCAGCCACGCGCTGCTCGCTGCCACCACGAAGTTGAAGGTGATCGCCGCGCTGCTGCCCGGGCCGTGGAACCCGACCATCGCCGCCAAGCAGATCGCCACGATCAGCGAGCTGACCGAGAACCGCATCGCGATCAACCTGGTCTCCGGCTGGTTCTCGGGTGAGTTCCGCGCCATCGGCGAGCCGTGGCTCGACCACGACGAGCGCTATCGCCGCTCCGAGGAGTTCATCACCGCGCTGCGCGGGATCTGGACCCAGGAGAACTATACGTTCCGCGGCGATTTCTATCGCTACACCAATTACAACCTCAAGCCGAAGCCTGCGGTGACGCCGGAGATCTTCCAAGGCGGGTCGTCGCGGGCGGCGCGCGACATGGCGGCCCGCGTCTCCGATTGGTACTTCACCAACGGCAACACGCCGGCGGGCGTCCGCGCGCAGGTGGACGACCTCCAAGCGAAGGCCGCCGCCAACGGCCACACGGTGAAGGTCGGCGTGAACGCCTTCGTCATCGCGCGCGACACCGAGCAAGAGGCGCGCGCTGTGCTGCAGGAGATCATCGACCACGCCAACACAGACGCGGTGAAGGCGTTCGGCCACGAGGCGAAGAATGCCGGCAAGGCCTCGCCCGAGGGCGAGGGCAACTGGGCGAAGTCCACCTTCGAGGACCTCGTCCAGTACAACGACGGCTTCAAGACCAACCTGATCGGCACCCCGGACCAGATCGCCGAGCGCATCCTCGCCCTGAAGGATGCCGGCGCCGACCTCGCGCTCCTCGCCTTCCTGCACTTCCAGGAAGAGGTCGCGTATTTCGGCGAGCATATCATCCCGCGGGTGCGCGCGCTCGAGGCGGCGCGGGCCGAGCGCGCCGAGGCGGCGTAGGCGCCGAGCCGGTCCCTGCCCCCTCCCCTCGCAGTGAGGGGAGGAAAGGCGCGAGCGAGCACTCTCACTCTGGAGACACCGATGAACATCGCCGTCGACACCCGTTCCCTCGCCGGGACCGCGCCCGCGCAGGGCGCCCCAGGGCCGGTCCGGCCGGCCGAGCCCGCCCACGTCATCCGCGACGACGCCGAGGCGATCCGGGTCGCGCATGACTTCGCCGCCTCGATCCGCGCCGGCGCGTCCGAACGCGACCTGGCGCATGCCCGGCCGCTGGCGGAGCTCGACCGGTTCTCGCAGAGCGGATTGTGGTCGATCAACGTGCCCAGCGCCCACGGCGGCCCGGAGGTCTCGTACCGGACGCTGGCACAGGTCGTCGCCATCGTCGCGGCGGCCGACCCCTCCATCGCGCAGATCGCGCAGAACCATCTCGGCATCGTCGCGGCGATCCGTACGGTGTCGGACCCGGACCAGCAGGCGCTGCTCTTCGCCGAGGTGCTGCGCGGCACCCGCTTCGGCAACGCGTTCTCGGAGAAGGGTACGCCGCGTGCCGCCGAGTTCGCCACCCACTTCACCGATCACGGCGACCACGTGATCGTGCAGGGCCAGAAGTTCTACGCCACGGGCGCGCTGCTCGCCCACCTCGTGCCGATCGTCGCCGTCGACGATGCCGGCCGCGCCTGGTACGCGATCGCCGACCGCAACGCGCCCGGGCTCACGGTGATCGACGACTGGTCGGCCTTCGGCCAGCGCGGCACGGCGAGCGGCACGGTGCTGATCGAGAATGTGCGCGTCGAGAAGAGCCACCTCGTCCCGGCCTGGAAGGCCTACCAGGAGCTGCCGCGCCTCGACGGGGCGATCTTCCAGATCATCCAGGCGGCGATCGACGCCGGCATCGGCCGCGCGGCGCTCGACGACACCATCGCCTTCGTGCGCGAGAAGGCGCGGCCCTGGATCGACGCCGACCAGGCGCGGGCGTCCGACGACCCCTACACCATCCAGGCGGTCGGCGACCTCACCATCCGCCTGCACGCGGCCGAGGCGATCCTCGACCGGGCCGGCCTCGCGATCGACGCCGCCCTCCCCGACCACGACGCGGCCTTGGTGGACGCGGCCAAGATCGCGGTGGCGGAATCGAAGGTGCTCACCACCGAGATCGCGCTCGCGGCCTCGAACAAGCTGTTCGAGCTCGCCGGCACGCGCTCGACGCTCGCCGAGCACAACCTCGACCGCCACTGGCGCAACGCGCGGACGCACACGCTGCACGACCCCGTCCGCTGGAAGGTGGCGATCGTCGGCAACCACGCGCTGAACGGCGTAGCGCCGCCGTCGCACGCCTGGAGCTGAGCGGTTTGTTCGACGCCATCTCTGCCGGAGCGATCGATCGCCACGTCGCCCTGGACGATTGTTGAGCGCGCATTCCCTCTCGCCGCCCGCGGGGAGAGGGGGACTCAGGCTGCGCGGATCGCCTCGGCGATTTCGTCCGGGTATTCCTCGTGCGGGCTCAGGGCACCCGGCACCGGTCGGCCCTCGACGCGGCCGGAGGCGACGAGCGCGTCCATCTCGGCAGCGGACCGGCGCGGGGCGCGGCTCGGGCGCAGCACCCGGACCGGCGGCAGGCCGTCGCCGAACAGGCCGAGGAACGCGTCGCGCGTCGGCACCGGATCGAGCCCGCCGGTGACGAAGGCCGCCGTGCCGAAGCGCGCACCCCGCTGCCGGGTGATCGCGGTCTTCTCCGCGATCAGCGAATCGGTGACATGCGCGGCGTCGCCGTAGACGTGGGCGCGCATCATCCGGCCGATCACCTTCGGGCGGATGTTGAGGCCGTAGAGGGCGTCGCCCAGGAGTGGCGCCTCGACGGCGCGGCGGATCGCGGTGAACAGGCCCTGTCGCTCCGGCCCCATCACGGTGGGAAGCGGGCCGCGCCATGTCGGGGCCACCAGCACCAGCCGCGCGAACGCCTTCGGATGCCGTCGCGCGGCGGCGACGAGGTAGGCCGCCGCGTGCCCCGCGCCGACCCCGATCGCGTAGGGGCCGGGGGCGGCTGCCAGCAGGGCGTCGAGGTAGGCGTGGAACGTCGCCGGGTTCAGCGGCAGCCGCGCCCGCGGATGCGCGCCGAAGCCGGGCCAATCCGGGATCAGGCAGCGATGGGCCGCGGCGAGACGCGCGGCGAGCCCGGCCATCTCGGCCCGCGACGCGATCGTCGAGAGCGCCGGCAGCAGCAGCACGTCGGCGCCGGACCCGACCCGGTCGCAGGGGGTCGGCACGGCGTGGCCGGCCACCATGAGGTCGAGGGTCAGGGTCTCGCGCATCGGGTCGTGCCCTGCCCGGATCAGGTGCGCAGCAGCTCGTTGATCGCGGTCTTGGAGCGGGTGCCGGCGTCGACGCGCTTGACGATGACGGCGCAGTACAGGCCCGGGCCGGGCGAGCCGTCCGGCAGCGGCTTGCCGGGCATGGTGCCGGAGACGACCACCGAGTAGGGCGGCACGCGGCCGTAGAAGACTTCGCCGGTGGTGCGATCGACGATGCGGGTCGAGGCGCCGATGTAGACGCCCATCGAGAGCACGCTGCCCTCGCCGACGATCACGCCCTCGGCGACCTCGGCGCGGGCGCCGATGAAACAGTTGTCCTCGATGATCACCGGGTTGGCCTGCAGCGGCTCGAGCACGCCTGCGATGCCGGCGCCGCCCGAGATGTGGCAGTTGTCGCCGACCTGAGCGCAGGAGCCGATCGTCACCCAGGTGTCGACCATGGTGCCCTTGCCGACCCGCGCGCCGAGGTTGATGAACGAGGGCATCAGAACGGCGCCGGGGGCGATGTAGGAGCCGCGGCGCACGAAGCAGCCGGGCACGGCGCGGAAGCCGGCGGCCCGGAACTCGGCCTCGTTCCACCCCTCGAACTTCGAGGGCACCTTGTCCCACCACGGCGCCGCGCCGGGGCCGCCGGAGATCGGCGCCATGTCGTTGAGGCGGAAGGAGAGCAGCACCGCCTTCTTCAGCCACTGGTTGACCACCCAATCCTGGTTGCCGCTCTTCTCGGCGACCCGGGCCTCACCGGAGTCGAGCAGCGCCAGCGCCGCCTCGACGGCTTCGCGAACGGCGCCGCGCGTGTTCGTGTCGACGCCGGCGCGGTCCTCCCAGGCGGCTTCGATGGTCTGGGCGAGGGCAGCGTGCGACATGGGGCTTCCGGGCAGGTTTTCAGCGAGCGCCCGTGCTTACAAGCGGCCGTCCGCTCTGTCACCTGAGGGCGTTGACGGGGCGATCGCGCACCTGCGTGCAACCGACGCGGACGGAATCGGGCCGCCCTCCGGCAACATCTCGGCGCCTCGTGGGTAGGTCCCGGACATTGCGGCGCCGCGCCGACCGGTGCGCGGAGCGTTTACGGGAAACAGGGCCATGAAACACAAGGCATTGCGCGACCAGGTCGTCGTCATCACCGGCGCGTCGAGCGGCATCGGGCTCGCGACCGCCAGGATGGCCGCGGAGCGCGGGGCGACCGTCGTGCTCGCCGCCCGCAGCGCAGACGTGCTGGCGACGGTGCAGGCGGAAATCGAGGCGGCCGGCGGCCGCGCCCTGGCCGTCCCCTGCGATGTCGGCGACCGCGCCGATGTCCAGGCCGTGGCCGACCGGGCGATCGCCGCGTTCGGCGGTTTCGACACCTGGGTCAACGTCGTCGGCCTCACCATCTACGGTCCGCTGCGCGAGGTCTCGGACGCGGACAACGCGCGCCTGATCCAGACCAACCTCTGGGGCACCGTGTTCGGTTCGCTCGTCGCGGTCGAGCACCTGCGCCGGCGCGGCGGTGCGCTGATCAACCTCGGCAGCGTCGCCTCCGACCTCGCCTTCCCGTTCCAAGGCATGTACGTGGCGAGCAAGCACGCGGTGAAGGGTTTCACCGACGCCCTGCGGATGGAGCTGCTGGCCGAGGATGCGCCGGTCTCGGTGACGCTGGTCAAGCCGACCTCGATCGATACGCCGCTGCCGCAGCGAGCGCGCAACTACATGGACCGGGAGCCGATGCTGCCGCCTCCGATCTACCCGCCCGAGGAGGTGGCGAACGCCATCCTGCATGCCGCCGTGCATCCGCAGCGCGACATCGTCGTCGGCGGCGGCGGCAAGCTGATGGTGGCCGGCAAGGAGTTCGCGCCGGGCGCCTACGATCTCTTGGCCCCCGCGATCATCGCCATGCAGAAGCGCGGCGAGGACCCGCGCGACCCGTCCGGCGCGCTGCACGCGCCGAAGGACGCGGGCGAGGTCCGGGGCACCCAGCCGGGCTACGTGATGCGCACCAGCGCCTACACCCGCGCGACCTTGCACCCCGTCGCCGCCACGGCGGGGCTGATCGGCCTCGGCCTTGCGGCCCTGACCCTCGCGGGCGTCGGCAGCGGAAAGCCGGGCTCTTCGCGCGGACGCGAGCGCTCGACCTGAGATGGCGGCTTCGTTGCTCGACGCCTCCGGGCCGCCCGGTCCCGCCGCGGTGACCGAGCGGATCGTCCGGCGCAAGGTCGTCGACCTGCCGGGCGGGCGCACCATCGCCTACGCCAAGACAGGGACCGGGCCGGACCTCGTCGCAATCCACGGCACGCTGATGACGCTGGAGGACATGTGGCTCGGCCCGGTGCCGGCGCTGGCCCGGCATTTCCGGGTCGTCGCCGTCGACCGGCCGGGGCATGGCGACAGCGCCCGCGTGCGCGGCGCCGACGCGTCGCCCTGGCGACAGGCCGAGCTGATCCACGCAGCCGTGCAGGCGTTGGGGCTGCATCGCCCGGTCATCCTCGGGCATTCCTACGGCGGCGCCGTCGCCCTCGCCTACGGGATGCTCTACCCGGATTCAGTCTCGGGCATCGTGGCGCTCGCCCCGGTCTGCTTTCCGGAACTCCGCCTCGAGCAGGTGCTGTTCGGCCCGCGCGCCGCGCCGGTCTCGGGGCCGATGCTGTCGGACGCGCTCGGCGCCTCCGCCGACCCGACGCTGCTGCCGTTGCTGTGGAACGCGATGTTCCTGCCCCAGACCATGCCGCGCGCCTTCGCCGAAGCGTTCCCGTTCGGCTTCGCCGGGCGCCCGGGCCAGATCGTCGCCGAGGCCGAGGACGCGCTCTCGCTCTGGGCGGCGCTGAGCCGGAGCGCGGCGGCCTACGCCACCTGCCGGGTGCCGGTTCGGATTCTGACGGGCGACACCGACATCGTGGTCAACCCGATGATGCACGGTGCGCTGGCCGCCCGCATGATCCCGGGCGCGCGCTTCGAGCGCCTCGCAGGAATCGGCCACATGCTTCATCACATCCGCGGCGACGCCGTGGTCGAGGCAGCCCGCGCGTTGGTGCCGCAAACCTGACCAGGCGTCGAGCCCGATCAATCCGCGTCGAGCATGGCGCGCACGCGCGCGAAACCCTGGTTCAGCGCGGAAAGGTCGTCGGCCAGCGCGTCGTGGATCACGGCGGCGGCATCGGGAAACTCCTCCAGCACGCGGCGCATCAGGGTCGGGGTGATGCGCATGACCTCGGCCGCACCTTGCGCGGCGGCGTCGCCCGGACGTTCGCCGCGAACGAACAGCGCGAGGCGCCCGATCAGCGCCGAACGGCCGGCCAGCACCGTGTCGCCGCCGGCTACACGGGGCGCGAGGGCGATCGTGCCGGACAGGACAACGAAGCCGCCGTCGGCCGGATCGCCGCGGCTGAACAGAGTCTCTCCCGGTTCCAGCGATCGGCGCTCGGCGGCGAAGGTGAGCAGGCGCAGGGCGTCGCGCCCGAACGCTTCGAAGACCGGCGCGGCGGCGAGGATCGCGATGTCGTCTTCGATGCCCAACCCGCAGAGATCCTTTGCGTCCGATCGACGATGCTTAGAGCATTTTGGAGCCGGGTGGGTACCGGCGCCCATGAAGTAAATGCGGCCACGCAGCGGGTTGGATTCGTCCGTGATCCGGTCGTCACGGGCGAGCGGATGCGGGGTCAGCGGAGCAGGGCCGCCCCGAACAAGTCGGCGGGCGGTTTTCTGTCGCCGACGCCGGCATGGCGCGCCTCGTGGTCGAGGAGCCAGCGCTTGCGGTCCAATCCGCCGCCGTAGCCGGTGAGCGTGCCGTTCGCGCCGACGACGCGGTGGCACGGCACCACGATGCAGATCGGGTTCGCGCCGTTGGCCGCGCCGACAGGGCGCACCGCGCGGGGATGGTCGATCCGCGCCGCGAGCGCGCCGTAGCTCTCGGTGGTGCCGGCGGGCACGGTCCGCAGGGCCGCCCAGACCGCGCGCTGAAGCACTGTGCCGTCCGTTGCGGTCTCGACCTCGTCGACCGCCGTGAGGTCGCCGTCGAAGTAGCGCGTCAATGGGCGGAGAGCCCGGCTGAGATGCCGGGATGCGGAGACAAACCAGCCGCCGCGTCCGTAGGCGCGGTCGAGAAGCGCCTCCATCCGGTCCTGGTCCTCGTCGAAGTCGGCGACGCGCAGGCGCCCGTCGGCATCGGTCAGGAGCACGAGCGTCCCGATCGGGCTTGCCAGGGTCTCGCGGAGCAGGGCGAACGGGGCGGCGCTCATGCCGGGATCACGGCAGCAGCTTGTAGCCGCCGCCCTCGGTGACGAGGATCGCGGCGAGCCCGGGATTCGGCTCGATCTTCTGCCGCAGCCGGTAGATGTGGGTTTCCAGCGTGTGGGTCGTGACCTGGGCGTTGTAGCCCCAGACCTCGGCGAGCAGCGTGTCGCGGCCGACCACCTCGCGCCCGGCGCGGTAGAGGAAGCGCAGGATCGCGGTCTCCTTCTCGGTGAGCTTCAGCTTCGAGCCGCGCTCGCCGACCAGGAGCTTCGCCCCCGGCTTGAAGGTGTAGGGACCGATCTGGAAGACCGCGTCCTCGGAGGCCTCGTGGCTGCGCAGATGCGCGCGGATGCGGGCGAGCAGGATCGCGAACTTGAACGGCTTGGTGACGTAGTCGTTGGCCCCCGCCTCGAGGCCCTCGACGGTGTCGGCCTCGGAATCCTGGGCGGTCAGCATGATGACTGGGCCCTTGAAGCCGTTCTTGCGCATCAGGCGGACGGCCTCTCGGCCGTCCATGTCGGGCAGGCCGACATCCATCACCGCGAGGTCGATCCGGTCGGAGGCGACGCGGGCGATGGCGCGGCCCGCATCGATCTCGGCGACCACCGTGAACTCCTCGCAGAGGTCGAGCTGTTCGGTCAGGGTCTCGCGCAGGATCGCGTCGTCGTCGCAGATGAGGAGGCGGTAGGCGTTGGACATCGTCCGTGGAACTCTTCGACTGGGCACGACCGGAACGGATCGCGCCCCGGAGTTCCGGTGCTCGGACGATCTCGCTCCCAAAGGACCCGAGGGTTCTTCGACCCGGGTAGACGCCTTAGAATAACGTGCTTTTCGCGGCGGGGAATTGGCTTGTGCACAATTATACGACCCTTTTCGTGACAGCCAACCCGCCGCCGCCACGCTTCACTGCGCAGGGACGCCACGTTCCCGCCCTCCGGCCGCCCGCACCTCAGGTTCGCCCAGCATCATGACGAAGCGTCCCCGCCCTCATGAACGCCACCGCGATTCCGGGACGGCCCGAACCTTGGCGACGCTCAAGGTGCATCCGCGGGTCGGCGACCGGCGCAAGGGCCTGCTGCAGGCGGGCGCCGCAATCATCCCTTGCGCGCTCGGCAGTGGTGGTATCGTGCAGGTGAAGCGCGAGGGCGACGGCGGCTCGCCGCGCGGCCGGTTTCGCCTGCGCGGCGGCAGCTACAGGCCGGACAACCTCGCCCGCCCCGTCACCGCCCTACCCTTGCGCCGGACCGCCCCCGGCGACGGCTGGTGCGACGACGTCCGCGACCGGCGCTACAACCGCCCGATCGCCCTCCCCGCGCCCGGCGTGAGCGCGGAGCGGATGTGGCGCGACGACGGCCTCTACGACGTGGTGATCGACCTCGACCACAACCGGGGCCCGATCCGCCCCGGCCGCGGCTCCGCGATCTTCCTGCACGTCGCCCGCCCGGGCTACACGCCGACGGAGGGCTGCGTCGCGCTGAAGCGCGCGGACCTGTTGCGGCTGCTGCGGCGGCTGGGGCCGCGGACGCGGATCGTGATCGGGTGACCTGGCGGGGACGGTTCCAGACGAGACAGCGAATCGTCGTGTCTGCGATGGGCGGATCTCCACCCGTCCGCACCTTCTCACCCGCCATCCCGGCCGATACGCTCGCGTGTGACATCACTACCGCGAAAGGATGCACCGTGCCGGACGCAATCACGCCCGCGACGACGGATGGGCCGGACTACGACCGCCTGCTCCGCGCGAACCTGGAACGGGTGTTCAACGAACGTGACGGCAGCATGCGTGCGTGCGCTCTGGACGAGCTCTATGGCGCCGGCCCCGTCATGTACGAGCCCGCGAACGTCGTTAGGGGTCGTGCGGCGATCTCCGAGGTCGCCGGCAAGCTTCTCGAACAGTTCGGGCCGGACTTCCGCTTCGTGCCCGACGGCGCCGCGGTCGGGCATCACGGTTTCGGCGTCCTGCGCTGGCGTGCCGGCCCCAGCGACGGACCCGTCGTCGTCACCGGCTCGGACGTGGCGGACGTCGTCGACGGCCGGATCGAGCGCCTCTGGGTCATGCTGGACCCGCAGAAGACCTAGGCGTTACCGGCTTCGGCTCGCGAAGCAGACGTTGGGCCGAAGCCGGCCCCCTGCCGAATCCCGCGACGAACCTCGCAGCACCCGCGTAACCCGTCCTTCATCGTCGCGGGGCAAGGATGGGGCATGACCAGCCTCGTTGCCCAAGCCGTCCAGATGCAGGCCGGTGCCCTGTCTCAGTCGATCGGCACCGCGGTCGCGCGGCAGCAGATCGACGCGCAGAAAGGGGTCGCCACCCTGCTCGCGGAGACGGCGGCGTCCGCCTCGCCGCCGGCGCCCGCCGGCCAGGGGCGGCTCGTCGACCGGACGGTGTAGCCGCCGGCCGCGTCAGCTTGGGAAACGGTAGAGCGCGCAGAGCTTGTTGCCGTCCGGATCGCGCAGGTAGGCGAGGTACATCCTGCCGGCGGACCCCGTGCGCTCGCCCGGTGGGTCCTCGACCGATGTGCCGCCGTTCGCGACGCCGGCGTCGTGCCAAGCCTTGGCCTCGTCCGGGCTTTCCATCGTGAACCCGATGGTGCCGCCGTTGGCGCCGGTCGCGGCCTTCCCGTCGACCGGCTTGGTGACGATCAGTCGGCCGCCGCGGTGCGCGTAGATCAGCCGCCTCTTGGCATCTTCGAAACCCGGCTCTCCGCCGGTCGCGGCGAAGAGCGCGTCGTAGAACGCCTTCGTCTGGGCGAGGTCGTTGCTGCCGATCGTGATGTGGCTGAACACCGTGCTTGGTCCTCCGTCGTGGGCGGCCGCCGCGGCGACGGGGGTCGATGCCCGGTCGCGGCGGCGCGGAGGCCGGTATGAGGCTTCAGCCGGCGGCGGGCAACGCGCCCGGCACGCCCTCCCGCCGCGGCGGGCTCAGGGTGAGGATCAGCGCCGAGGCGACGAGGCAAAGCGCGCCGGCGGCGAAGAAGGCCGGGAGGTAGCTCTGCAGCTCCGTGCGCGACAGGCCGGCGCCGAAGGCCGCCGTCGCCGCGCCGAGCTGGTGTCCGGCGAAGACCCAGCCGAAGACCACGTTCGCGCGCTCGCGCCCGAACCGCTGCGCGGCGAGCTTCACGGTCGGCGGCACTGTGGCGATCCAGTCGAGGCCGTAGAACACCGCGAAGAGGGACAGCCCGGTGAACGAGAAGTCCGAGAACGGCAGGCACAGCAGCGAGAGCCCGCGAAGGCCGTAGTACCAGAACAGCAGCCAGCGGTTGTCGTAGCGGTCCGACAGCCAGCCCGAGGCGACGGTGCCGACGAAATCGAAAACGCCCATGCCGGCGAGCACGCTCGCCGCCTGGACCGGGCGCAGCCCATAGTCGGCACAGAGCGGGATGAAGTGGGTCTGGATCAGCCCGTTGGTGCTCGCGCCGCAGATGAAGAAGGTGAAGAACAGCACCCAGAACACCTTCGTCCGCGCCGCCCCGCGCAGGGCTGCGATGGCGCCCACGGCCAGCCCGCGCGGCGGGGCGGCGTTCGCGGTGGTCTCGCCATAGGGCAGCAGGCCGACATCTTCCGGTCGGTCGCGCAGAAGCAGGAACACGAAGGTCGCCGCCAGCCCGAGCAGGCCGCAGATCGTGAGCAGGGCCGCACGCCAGCCCATCGCCTCGGTGAGCGCCGCGAGGACCGGCAGAACGATCAGCTGTCCCGTCGCCGAGCTCGCGGTGAGCAGGCCGACGACGAGGCCGCGGCGGTGCGAGAACCAGCGCGTCGCCACCGTCGCCCCAAGCACCAGCGCGGTGAGCCCGGTGCCGACGCCGACGACGACGCCCCAGAGCAGGATCAGCTGCCAGAGCTGGGTCATGGCGAGCGAGGCCAGCAGGCCGGAGGCGATCAGCGCCAGCGCCAAGAGCACGATCCGACGCGGGCCGTAGCGGTTCATCAGGGCGGCCGCGAACGGGCCCATCAAGCCGAACAGCACGAGGCGGATCGCCAGCGCCGACGAGATCGAGGCCGTGTCCCAGCCGAACTCCCGTTGCAACGGCAGGATCAGCACCCCGGGGGCGCCGACCGCGCCGGCCGTCACCAGCATGGTCAGGAAGGTGACCGCGGCTGAGACCCAGCCGTAATGTACCCCGCGGCGCGCCAGAACGCGGGCGAGCGATCCAGACAGGGCATGGGACGGACTGGCCACGATCATATCACCCTCGCGCGAATCGGGGCGCCTCACCCGAAACAGGCATATGCATGTATTTTCTTCGGGCGCCAAGCGTGGACTCGATGAGAGGCGCGAGTCGTGGAAAGGCGGCGGCCGGCATCAAGGCCGCTCGGTCATCGCCCCGGCGTTCATCAGCCCGTCCGGATCGAGGCCGTGCTTGATCGTCTCGATCAAGGTCAGACGGGTCGGGTCGGCGTAGCGATGGAGCAGGTCGCGCTTGAAGCGGCCGATTCCGTACTCGGCGCTGAAGCTGCCGCCGAGGTCGATCGCCACCGCGTAGATCTCGTGGGCGATGCCGTCCTCGACCCGGCGGGTGAAGGCGAGCCGGTCCTCGCCCGCCGGCACCATCAGGTTGTAGTGCACGTTGCCGTCGCCGACATGGCCGTAGAACGACAGGCGCACGCCCGGCATCCGTTCCGCCAGCACGGCGCCGGCCCGGACCAGGAAGACGCCGAGCTGCGAGAGCGGCACGGCGATGTCGAGCTTCACCGAGCCGCCTGCGTGCTTCTCGCCCTCAGGGATGGTCTCGCGCACGGCCCACATCGCCCGGCGCTGCGCCTCGGAGCTCGCCAACGCCGCATCGGTGATCCACCCCCGCTCCATCAGCGATTCGAGGGCGGCCATCAGCACGTCGTCAAGGCGGATGTGCCGAGACGAGGACGAGAGCTCGAGCAGCACCGCTCCGCCCTCCCCGGTGGCGAACCCGGTCGGGGCGCCGCGCATCTCGGCGACCAGCGCGAGCGAGGAGGCCGAGATCAGCTCGAAGGTCGTGACCAGGTCCGAGGTCTCGCGACGGAGGAACGCGGCGATCTCGGGGATCGGCGCGTCGGCGGCGAGCTGCAGCCATGCGGTGGCGCGGTGGTTTTGCGCCGGCCACAGCTTCAGCACCACGCCGGTGACGATGCCGAGCGTGCCTTCGGCGCCGACGAAGAGCTGCTTGAGGTCGTAGCCGATGTTGTTCTTGCGCAAACGCTTCATGTCGGAAAATAACGAGCCGTCCGGCAGCACCGCCTCCAGGCCGAGGACGAGGTCGCGGGTCATGCCGTAGCGCAGAACCTGCAGGCCGCCGGCATTGGTGCCGAGGTTGCCGCCGAGGCGGCAGCTTCCCTCCGCGCCGAGGCTCAGCGGCAGCAGCAGGTCGTGCGCGGCCGCCGCAGCCTGCGCGTCGGCGAGGATCGCGCCGGCATCGCAGGTTAGCGTGAAGTCGAGCGGGTCGACGGAGCGGATGCGCGCCATCCGCTCCAGGCTCACCACCAGTTGCCGCCGGCCGGCCTGCGGCGTCGCCCCGCCGACGTAGCCGGTGTTGCCGCCCTGGGGCACCAGCCCAAAACCCTCGGCCTTCGCCAGGCAAACGAGCGCCTGCACCTCCGCCACCGATCTCGGCCGCAGGACGGCGTCGGCCTCGCCCTGCATCAAATCGCGCTGGTCGCGGGTGTAGCGTGCGGTGTCGGAGCCGGTGAGCACGCCGCCCTCGCCGAGGGCGGTGCGGAAGGCGGCGACGGGGTCGGACGGGGTCATCGGCAGCTCGCGCGGGATCGGACCTGCGCGGACCATGTCGCCATGGACGCCGGATGGGAAGCCGCGGAGGCGCAAACGAAGGCGGCGGGGCTCGCACCCCGCCGCTCGAACCTGACGCTCAGTGTCGCGCGACCGATCAGCAGCGGTTGCCGCCGGAGGTCTGGCCGTACTGCTTCACCGGGAAGTTCTGCTGGTTGGCGTTGCCCTCGGCCGCCGAGCTCATGCGGCAGTTGGCCGGGTCGCGGTCGAAGCGCGGGCCGTATCCGCCGAACGAACCCGTCGTCTCGACGGCGTAGGGCGAATAGCCGGTGTAGCGGGAAGGGGTCTCGTAGGCCATCGCGGACGAGATCGAGGCAACGCCGAGAATAGCAGCGGCGGCGAAGGCGGCGATACGGGTCTTCATGGTGACGGCGTGGCTCCTGTGCAGGTCAAACCCGGATTTGGGTTCGTTTCTCTCTGCCTGAACCCAAGATGGGGAGCCGCTTTCCGTCTCGACGTGCCGACGCGCACGCAGCATTCGGGATTAAAACCTTTCCGATGATAGAGCACAGAAGCCGTGGCGATGGACGAGCATCGCATCGACGCTTGGCCCGCGTTCGAAGAAGGCCGGGGACTGAGGCGGGCCGCCATCCGACGCAAGCCGCCTCAGCCTTCGATCTACGACACGGTCACTTGTTCGTCCGGCCCCGATGGTTCGGATCGATGCCACCGTCGAGCTTGGTCTCGTTGGCGGTGTCGCCCTCGACAGTCGAGTCCGCCTCGATGTCCGCGATGTCGTGGCCGGTCAGGCCCTTCGACTGCCCGATCCCCGGGTTCCCCTTCAGGTCGGCATCGGTCGGCACGTCGGTCTTGAGATGCTTGTTGGACATCGTGTCTTCCCATCGATCGGGCGGCGCGTCCTGCGTGCCGCGCTCGGTCGGTGGCAAACCCGGCGTTCAGGGGCGCCGTTCCGGACATCGTCGGCGCAGCGACCCTCGGCCGCGCCGCGTGCGTTTCCGAAGGGAGACGCGCCTTCTGAAACTCGAGATCAGACCTGAGAACAACCAGTCGCCGCGCGCTCCAGCATCCGCTCCGTCACGCCGAAACGCGTGCTCCGCCTCAGCCGACTGTCCGCCGGTCAGCGGAGCGGCTGCCCATCTCTTGGCGTGATGCCTTGGGATCTCAGCTCGTCGTTCTGCTGGTTGATGATCACGGTGTCGGGCCGACGCTGCGGTGCACCGGGGGGCGCGACCGAAGGCCCGGAGATAGACTGCGTGGCGACGGATGGCGGGCACAGCACCTGGCAGATCGGGATGTTGTCCGCCGTCGAGGAGCATCGCGCCACAGCGTTGCCATTCACGCACGCGCAGTTGCAGATCGCGAACGCGGGGAATGGCGCGCTCGCGATCGCCAGAGCGAGGATGAAGCTTCGCATATCGAGGGTCCTGTACGCCGCGCAGGCACCTTAGCGCCGCCTTGTGCGTCGCGCCATCGACTCGAATATTCCAGCGAAATCCGACGAACGGTTCCGTGGAGCCCGCTCAGCCTTCGCCGGCCTGCGATCGTCTTAGGGAAACGAGGAAAGCACTAAGTAGTGGTGCCGCTTGAGGGATTCGAACCCCCGACCCCCTCATTACGAATGAGGTGCTCTACCAGCTGAGCTAAAGCGGCATCCGTCGGCGGCCGCGTCGAAGGCGGATGCCGAGGCCACGGTGCATAGCCGTCCGGTCCCCGCTTGGCAAGGCGAGACCGTGCAGCGCGCGCTCGGCGATGCAGGCGGGACACGCCGGGACGGGGAAGCGCATGAGCGGCCCCGCGCGTCCTTGACGGGCGCGGATGTGGCGGGAAGGGTCCGGTCGTACCGGGCGCGCCGGTTGCCGGAACATCGCCATGTCGTTGATCGCACGCCTGCGGGCCTATGCCGCCGAGGCCCTCGGCGTCGCCGCGCACGAGGCGCCGGGCGACGACACCCATCTGGCCGCCACCGCGCTCCTCGTCCACGTGGCGCGGGCCGACGGCATCCTGGCGCCGGCGGAATCGGAGCGCCTCGCGCGGCTGGTGCGCGGGCGCTACGCCGTGAGCGCCGAATCCGCCGACGCCCTGATCGCACGCGCCGCCGCCTTCGATTCGGAGACCCGCGACGTGGCGAGCCTCGTCGAGATGCTGCCGCACGAGGCCGATGCCGGCGAGCGCGGGCGCATCCTGGCGATGGCGTGGTCGGTGGCCGCCGCCGACGGCACCATCGACGAGTTCGAGGAGGCCTTGGTCTGGCGCCTCGGCAAGCTCCTGGGCTTCGACGAGGCCGGGATCGCGCGGGCCCGCGGCGAGGGTGTTCCCGGCATCGCCCTCGATCCGGCCTGAGCGGCGGCGATCGATGATCGCGAGCCTCACCCTGATCCTGCTGGCGCAGCTGCTGGGCGAAGGCCTCGCTCGCAGCGCCGGCCTGCCCGTCCCCGGCCCGGTCCTCGGCATGGCGCTGATGCTGGCCTTCCTCGTGCTGCGCGACCGGCGCTCGCTGCGCCTCGCGCAAATCCTGCCGAAGCCGCTCACCGATGGAACGCTGGAGACGACGGCGCGCGGGCTGCTTTCCAACCTGTCGCTGATGTTCGTGCCGGCCGGCGCCGGGATCGTCGGGCGCCTCGACGTGGTCCAGGCGCAGGGCCTGCGCCTTGCCGTCGTGGTGGTGGTCTCCACCGCCGCTGCGCTGGTCGCCACCGTCCTGGTCTTCCTCTGGGTCGCGCGGTTGACGGCGCGGACGGGGAGCGAGCGGTGAGCGGCGAGTTCGCGGTCTGGGTCTACCTCGCGCGCACGCCGCTGCTTTGGCTGACGGTGACGCTCGTCGCCTACCTCGTGGCCGACCGGATCTCGGCGGCGAGCGGGCGGCACCCGGTGGTAAACCCGGTGCTCATCGCCATCGCGATCACCAGCACGGTGCTGACGCTCACAGGCACCCCCTACGCCACCTATTTCGACGGCGCGCAATTCGTCCACTTCCTGCTCGGGCCGGCGACGGTGGTGCTGGCGATGCCGCTCTATGAGCACCGCGCCACGGTGATGCGCGCGCTCCTGCCGATGCTGGCGGCGCTGGTCTCCGGTTGCACGGTCGCCCTGGGAAGCGCGATCCTGCTCGGGCGCGCCCTCGGCATCCCGGAAGCGGTGATCGTCTCGCTCAGCCCGAAATCCGTCACCTCCGGCGTCGCCATGGGCATCTCGGAGGCGCTCGGCGGAGACCCAACGCTCACCGCGGTGCTGGTGATGCTGACGGGCATCACCGGCGCGATCCTGGTGACGCCGCTGATGCAGGCCCTCGGCATCCGGGACATGCGCGCGCGCGGCTTCGCGGTAGGGCTCGCGGCCCACGGGGTCGGCACCGCGCGGGCGTTCCAGGTCAGCGAGGTCGCCGGCACCTTCGCCGGCATCGCCATGGGTCTGAACGCTTTCCTCACCGCGATCTTCGTGCCGCTGGCCCTGCGCATCCTGTCCTGACGGTTCGCGGGCCTTCCGAGCCCGTGCGCGTCACGCCGCCAGCCGGTCGGCCACGTCCTCGGCGAGCGACAGGCTCGCGGTCAGGCCTGGGCTCTCGATCCCGAACAGGTGGACGAGGCCGGGCAGGCCGTGCTCCGCCGGCCCGTCCACGCGGAAGTCGGCGGCCGGCTCGCCGGGGCCGGTGAGCTTCGGCCGGATGCCGGCATAATCCGCGACCAGCGATCCGTCGGGCAGGCCCGGCCAGTAGCGCCGGATCGCGGCGTAGAAGGCGTCGCCGCGGGACGGGTCGACCCGGTAGTCGATCGCATCGATCCACTCGACGTCGGGCCCGAAGCGCATGCGGCCGGCGAGATCCAGGGTGAGATGGGTGCCGAGCCCGCCTTCGACCGGCGCGGGGTAGATCAGGCGTCCGAAGGCCGCCTTGCCGGTGAAGCCGAAATAGTTGCCCCGGGCCAGGACGCGACGCGGCACCCGCTCGGCCGGGTACCCGTCCGTGTGGGCGGCGAGCGTCTGCGCGTCGAGGCTGGCGGCGTTGACGACGGCATCGCACGGGTACTCGCCCGCCGTCGCGCCACCGAAGGTTGCGACCCAGCGGCCAGCCTTGCGCGCCAAACCCGTGACGGGAGTATGGAGCGCGATCGCCCCACCGCGATCCTCGAGCTCGCCCTGCAGGGCGAGCATCAGGCCGTGGCTGTCGACGATGCCGGTCTGCGGCGACAGCAGCGCTGCGGTGCAGGAGATGTTGGGTTCCAGGCGCCGGGCCTGGGCGGCGTCCAGCAGCTCCAGGCCTTCGACGCCGTTCTCGACGCCACGATCGCGAATCGCGGCGATCGTCCCGGCCTCGGCGTCCGTCGTGGCGACGATCAGCTTGCCGCAGGCGCGGTGGCCGATGCCGTGGCTCGCGCAGAGACGGTAGAGCATCCGCGCGCCGGCGACGCAGTGCTTCGCCCGGAGCGAGCCCGCCGGGTAGTACATCCCGCCGTGGATCACCTCCGAGTTGCGCGCGGACACGCCGGTGCCGATCGCCTCGGCCGCTTCCGCCACGACCACCTCGTGTCCCCGCAGTGCAAGGGCGCGCGCCACCGCGAGACCGACGACGCCCGCACCGACGACCAGGACTTCCATGTTGCGCTCCTCCGCATCCGGTTCTCGGCGACGATCGCCCAGCGGTAAAGACCTGAGCCGCGCCCAAACCGCCGCACTCGGCCGATGACCGCAAATGCAACCGGGAATTGTATAGCTTGGACTGTCGAGGCGTCGACGCGTCGGTGGTGGCCAACCTCATGCTCCCAAACGCGAAACCGCAGGGCGACGACCTCAGAGGCGTCTTATTGCAACCGACTTGAGCCTGTTAATCAATTCTAAGTAGATTTAAATCACTGATTGAGTCGCGCAGAAGTTGTGTTTCGGCCTTCCGCGCGCATAATCGTGCCGGGGCAGGCCGACCTGCCGCGACCGTTCCGGGTGATCGACGACGCCGACATCGAGTTCCCGGCGACAGCACGTTTGGACACGCACCGACCCGACAGCCTTCGGAAGGAGACGAACCGTGCAGACCACGACGGACCCCATCGCCCTCGCCGCGAAGATCCTCACCGCCTACGTCGCGCGCAACTCCGTACCGGCGACAGGCCTGCCGGACCTGATCCGCACGGTCCACGGCTCGCTCACGGGCCTGGCGACCCCGCCGAAGCCGGTGCTGGCCAAGCCGACCGATGCGCAGATCCGCGCCTCGATCCGCCAGGACACGATCGTCAGCTTCGAGGACGGCAAGCCCTACAAGGCGCTGCGCCGGCACCTCACGCTGCGCGGCCTGTCGCCCGAGGCCTACCGCACCAAGTGGGGCCTGCCGGTGGACTATCCCCTGGTCTCGGCCAGCTACAGCGCGCGCCGCTCCCTGATCTCCCGCACCATCGGACAGAACCAGCGCCTGCGGATGCAGCAGGCGGCGGAGTGATCCAGCGGGCTCTCGCTCGGACGCGCCTGCCGGAGGCGCGGGCGGCACGCCGCCTCGGTAAGCGAACGCGGCGAACGCTCAATCCTTGACCGGTCAGGCTGCGCCGGCACCGTCGCGATACAGGCCGGCGTGCTGGTCGCGCAGGATGTTCTTCTGGACCTTGCCCATGGCGTTGCGCGGCAGGTCGTCGGCGAATAGCACCCGCTTCGGGCACTTGAAGCGGGCGAGGCGCCCTTCGAGGTAGGCAAGCACCGCCTTCTCGTCGGGGGCGTCCTCGGCGCCGACCACGATTGCGGTGACGCCCTCGCCGAAGTCGGCGTGCGGCAGGCCGATCACCGCCGATTCGACGACGCCCGGCATCGCGTCGATCTCGGTCTCGACCTCCTTCGGGTAGACGTTGAAGCCGCCGGTGATGATGAGGTCCTTGCCGCGGCCGACGATGTGGACGTACCCACGCCCGTCCACCTTGCCGAGGTCGCCGGTGACGAAGTAGCCGTCCACCTTGAACTCGGCCGCGGTCTTCTCGGGCATGCGCCAGTAGCCCTTGAACACGTTCGGACCCTTCACCTCGATCATCCCGACCTGTTCGGGACCGAGCGCGGACCCCGTGTCCGGATCCACGACGCGTAGCTCGACGCCCGGCAACGGGAACCCGACCGTGCCGGCGATGCGCTCGCCGCCATAGGGGTTCGAGGTGCTCATGTTGGTCTCGGTCATGCCGTAGCGCTCGAGGATGGCGTGGCCGGTGCGGGCCTGCCATTCGGCGTGGGTCTCGGCGAGCAACGGCGCCGAGCCGGAGGTGAACAGCCGCATATGCGCGGTCGCCGCCTGGGTCAGGCCGGGATCCTTGAGCAGGCGGGTGTAGAAGGTCGGCACGCCCATCATGCTGGTCGCCCGCGGCATCAGCTTGAGGATCAGGCCGGCGTCGAGCCGCGGCAGGAACAGCATGCTGCCGCCCGAGGCCAACACGGTGTTGATCGCCACGAACAGCCCGTGGGTGTGGAACACCGGAAGCGCGTGGATCAGCATGTCGTCGGCGGTGAAGCGCCAGGCCTCGACCAGCGTGCGCGCGTTCGAGGCGAGGTTATCGTGGCTGAGCATGGCGCCCTTCGAGCGCCCCGTGGTGCCGGAGGTGTAGAGGATCGCGGCGAGATCCTCCGGCCCCCGCGCCACGTCCGCGAAGTCCGCCCCTTGCGCGTCAGCCGCCTCGGCGATGGTGCCTCGGCCGGCGGCGTCGAGGGTGAGCACGCGGGTGGTACCCGCATTCTCGGCGACCGGCGCCAAAGCCGCGCGCTTGGCCGGGTCGCAGACGAACAGGGCGGGCTCGGCGTCGCCGAGGAAGTAGGCGACCTCGGCCGCCGTGTAGGCGGTGTTCAGCGGTAGGAAGACCGCGCCGGCCCGGACCGCGCCGAGATAGAGGAACACCACCTCGGCGCTCTTCTCGACCTGCACCGCGACCCGGTCGCCAGGGCGGACGCCGGCGGCAACGAGGGCGTTCGCGTAGGCGCCGCTGCGCGCGAGCATGTCGGCGTAGCTGTGGCGGCGCCCGTCCGGAGTCTCGATGAAGGTCTTGGCCGCGGCCTCCGCCGGCAAGGCCTCGCGGATCAGCGCGAAGAGATGATTCGTCATGACACAACGCCCAGCGGAACGGATGATCGACTTCGGCCCACCCGCCTCACGCCTCGGCGAGGGCGACGGAGCGCGGCGGCGGCAGGTTGGCGCGCAACTCGCGCGAAACGGCGCCGGAGGCCGACACCGTGCCGAGGTTGGCATAGGTCTCGTGGTTCTTCTCGATCGCCGACAGGTCGTAGAGGTAGTTGACCATCAGCCCGTAGGACTGCTTCAGCCCCTTCTCCGAGACGTCGCCGAGGAAGTTGATCCGCTCGAGCCGGGCACCGTTGCCGAGGTGGAAGCGGGCCACCGGATCGAGCGGTCGGCCCCGTTCGTTCTTGGCGCGCAGGAAGTAGGCGGCGGCGGCCGGCAGCAGCGCCTTGCGCACGGCGTCGGACTTCGCCTTATCGGTCGCCCAATCCGGTTCGTCGAGTTGGCGCAACGCCTCGATGTCGTCGCGGGTCAGGCCCTGCGGGGCGTCCGCGCGCCGCTCGCGGTCGAGCCAGCGCGCGAAGCCCGGGACTGGTGAGAGCGTGACGAAGGTCTTCAGGGTCGGGATCTCGCGGGCGAGGTCCTCCACCACCTGCTTGATCAGGAAGTTGCCGAAGGTGACGCCGGCCAAGCCCTTCTGGCAGTTCGAGATCGAGTAGAAGATCGCCGTGGTCGCTGACTTCAGCGGCAGCGGGTCGCGCGCCTGCGACAGGATCGGCGCGATCGCCGGCGCGATCGCGCTCGTCAGGGCGACCTCGACGAAGATCAGCGGTTCGTCGACCAGCGCCGGGTGGAAGAAGGCGAAGCAGCGCCGGTCCACCGGCTGGATGCGGCGGCGCAGGTCGTCCCATCCGGCGATCTCGTGGACCGCCTCGTAGCGGATGATCTTTTCGAGGATGTGGGCCGGCGTCGTCCAGTCGATGTGGCGCAGCACCAGGAAGCCGCGATTGAACCACGAGGCGAACAGGTGCTCGAAATCCGAATCGAGGCTGTCGGCGGCGTCGATCAGGTTGGGCTCGCCCTCGTCGCGCAGGATTCGGCGCAGGTCGAACAGGTCCTCGCGCATGCGCACGAGGCTGAGCGTCCCGTCGCGGGCGAGATTGAGGCGGCGGATCAGCTCCTGGGAGCGCGGCTCGGCCGATTCGTGCAGGCTTCCGAGGCGCGCGCGGGTCGGGTCGGCGCGGTAGGCCTCGATCGCGGCGTCCACCGCGTCGTGATCCGCGTCGAACTCGATGGCGATGAGTCGCAGGAAGGCGTGGCGCTCGTCGGTGCCCAGCGTCGCGTAACGGTCGAGGATCAGCCGCGCCAGGGCGACGCCGGAGGCTTCGCCGCGCCGCGAGATCAGGTCGTCGCAGAGTTTGACCAGTTCGGCGGCGTTGGCCCGGGCGGCGAGGTCGCCGCGGCCGATGCCGATGAGGTCGCGACCGCGATCGCTGATGGTCTGGAGGAGGTCGCCGAAGAAAGAGATCGCCGCCATGGATCGCCGTCCGCGTCTCGCCTCGAAACCGGCCGCCGCGGAGGCCCCGGTCGTCCCGGACGGCGATGCCGTCGGCCACACCGTTTACGGCGTGACGGCGCGCGGGACCAGACCCTCCGGGCGAGGTACGACGCCCTATCGGCGCTCGTCGCCGGCCTGCGCCACCACGGCGCTGTCGGCGCGCTCGCGCCAGTCGCCCAGGCCGTACTGGCGGGCGAACTTCAGCTCGGCGGCCCGCCGGGCGCGGTCGGGGTCGCGCGCGCGATGGATCTCCACCGATCCGATGGTGAAGGGAAGCCCGAAGATCTGCTTCTCGAAATCCACCCGGTAGTTCGGCATGAAAATCCTCTCCTTCTCGAAGCGTCGGATGCGCTCCGCGGCACGAATCGGTGTCATCCGTCGCATGAACGGCATCAGAACCCGGAACGCCTCGATCGACAAATCGATTGCGAGCGATCGGGCCGTGCGCGGAACAACGTTCCGCAAAGGAACATAGGGAGGCGGGTCCGGAATCGACACCGGGTGCGCCACTCCTACGCGGCCGTGCCCCGCGCCACCCGCCGTTGCCATGGCACCGGACCCCGCCTAGGCGACTTTCGATCACCCACCATGCGAGAGCCGACCGACATGCTCACAGCGCCGAACCGCTCGCGCGATCCGAAAGCCCGCTCGTGAGCGACGTCTCGACGGTTTCGCCGCATCCGGCTCTGAGCACGACCGCGCGGATCGGGCTGACGCTGATCGCCGGCGGTGCGGTCGCCAACATCTATTACAACCAGCCGTTGCTCGGGCTGCTCGTGGCCGATTTCGGGCCGCGCGCCGCCCTGTGGGTGCCGACCGCGTGCCTCGTCGGCTACGGGCTCGGCATCGTCGGCCTCGTGCCGCTCGGCGACGCCTGGCCCCGGCGCCAGCTGATCATCGCGCAGTTGCTCGCGCTGAGCGTGGTGTTGGTGGTCGCGGCACTCAGCCCGAATCTATCCGTCCTGGTGCTCGCGAGCCTGCTGATCGGCTTCCTCTCGTCGGCGGCGCAGCAGGCGGTGCCCTTCGCGGCGGAACTCGCGCCGGATGCCAGCCGCGGGCGCGTCGTCGGGCAGGTGATGACCGGGCTGCTCTCGGGCATCCTGCTCGCCCGGACGGTCAGCGGCTTCGTCGGCGCGCATCTCGGCTGGCGGGCGGTGTTCTTCGCGGCCGCCGCGGTCTCGCTCGGGATGGCGGCGATCGCGGCGGCGACCCTGCCGCGCACGGAGGCCAAGCGTCTGCGCTACCGCGCGCTGATGCTGTCGATCCTGCACCTGGCGAAGACGCAGCCCGTGCTGCGCAACGCCAGCCTGTCGCAGGCGCTGTTGTTTGCCGCCTTCAATGCGTTCTGGGTGACGCTCGCGCTCCTCGTGGAGGCCGAGCCGTTCAACCTGACCGCGGCCGGCGCCGGGCTGTTCGGGGTGATCGGCGTCTGCGGCGCGCTGGTGGCACCGGTCTCGGGCCGGTTCACCGACCTGCGCGGGGCGCGGCCCGTGGTGGTCGGCGGCAGCCTCCTCGTCGTCGCGGCCTTCGCGGTGCTCTGGGCCGGCGGCACGTGGTCGCTCGGCGCCGTGGCCGTCGGCGTGCTGCTGATCGACATCGGCATGAACGGGGCACTGATCGCCAACCAGACCCGCGCCTACGCCCTCGTCCCCGGCGCCCGCGGGCGGATCAACACAGTGCTGTTCACGGCGATGTTCGTGTTCGGGGCGATCGGCGCCTACGCCGGATCGCAGGCCTTCCTGCTCGCCGGCTGGGCCGGGGTCTGCTTGGTGGGCATCGCCTTCGCCGTCGCCGCCCTCCTCGTCGCCGTGTTCGATCGGCGCCCCACCCTGACCTGAGGATCCGCCCTCACCGGAGGATCCGCGACAGGCGGCACCAGGCGTCCTTGTCCGCGGGAAGCCCGAAGCGCAGGCGCGCCGACGCCTCCGTGAAGCGCCGGACATGGATGCCGGCCTCGCCGAGCCGTCGGAACAGGCCCGGCGCATCGGGGAAGTCGGCGGTGCGAAACAGGACGGTCCCGCCGACCGACGTACCGCCTGCCCGCGCGATCATGCGGTCAAGCCGTCCCGCGTCGGCGGCGCGCGCGGCTGCGGCCTCGCTGCGCCACGTCGCGTCGCCGAGGGCGGCTCGGCCGATCGCCAGCGCCGGCCCGGCGACGGCCCACGGCCCGAGCGCGGCGGCGATCCGGCGCGCGTGGCCCGCCTCGGCGACGGCGAAGCCCAGCCGCAGGCCCGCGAGCCCGTAGGTCTTGCCGAAGGAGCGCAGCACCACGAGTCCCGGGCGGAGATAGGGACACAGGCTCACGACGGACTCGAAGTCGGCGAAGGCTTCGTCGACGAGGAGCATCCCGCCGCGGGCGGACAGGTCGTCGGCCGCCGCCAGCAGGGTCGACGCCGGCCAGGTCCGGCCGTCGGGATTGTTCGGGTTGACCACGACGACGACCTGCGCGTCCCCGGCCTCGCCGAGGTCGCGCACCGCCGAGACCGCATGCCCGGCCCGCGCCCAGGCCGCCGCGTGCTCGGCATAGGTCGGCCCGACGACGGCGGCCGCGCTCGGCGCGACGAGGCGCGGGATCGTCTCGATCAGGATCTGCGTGCCCGGCGCCGGCACGATGCAGGAAGCCGCCGCGCCGTAGGCCCGCGCCGCCGCCGCGCGCAGGGCCGCGTGGTCGGCCACCGAGGGCAGCCGGTGGAACAGGGTGGCGTCGAGCGGCGGGCAGGGATAGGGGACCGGATTGATCCCGGTCGAGAGGTCGAGCCACGGCTCCGGCGCCTGCGGGAACATCCGGCGCGCCGCGTCGAGGTCGCCGCCATGGGCGATCGGCTCCCCCTCGGGCACACCGAAATCCCAGACGCCATGTCCTCCGCGCTCGCTCATCCGCCCGACACGCTCGCCATCCTCGCCCTCGCCCTCGCGATCGAGGCGGCCTTCGGTTATCCGGACGCGCTCTACAGGGCGCTCGGCCACCCTGTCACCTGGATCGGCCGGCTGATCGCCGCGCTCGACCGCGGGCTGAACCGAGGGGCTGCCCGGGCGCGGCGGCTCGGCGGGGTGCTCGCCCTCCTGATCCTCGTCGCCGTCGTCGGCGCCGTCGCGCTCGGCCTCACGGCGCTGGCGGGACTGGCCGGCACGCTTCCCGCGATCGCGCTGCTCGCCTTCGCCAGTGCCAGCCTGCCGGCGCAGCGCAGCCTCGACGAGCACGTCGCCCGCGTGGCGGAGGGCCTGCGGGCCGAGGGCCTCGTCGGCGGTCGCCGTGCGGTCGCGATGATCGTCGGGCGCGATCCGGAGACTCTGGACGAGGCCGCGATCTGTCGCGCCGCGATCGAGAGCCTGTCGGAGAACTTTTCCGACGGCATCGTCGCGCCGGCGTTCTGGATCGGGCTCGGCGGCCTGCCGGGCGGTGCGCTCTACAAGGCGATCAACACCGCCGACAGCATGGTCGGCCATCGCACCCCGCGTCACGAAGCGTTCGGCTGGGCCTCGGCCCGCCTCGACGACCTCGTGAATCTGCCGGCCTCGCGGCTCACCGCCGTGCTGATCGTCACCGCCGCCGGGCTCCATCGCGGCGCCTCGCCGGCCGGCGCCTGGCGCGCGATCCGCCGCGACGCACGCCGCCACCGGTCGCCGAACGCCGGCTGGCCGGAGGCGGCGATGGCGGGCGCGCTCGGCCTGCGGCTCGCCGGCCCGCGGGTCTACGCCGGCGTCGCGGTCGAGGATGCCTGGATGGGCGACGGCCGCGCGGCGGCCACCGCCGAGGACATCGCGCGGGCGCTGCGCCTCTACCGCACCGCCTGCGCACTGCTGTGGGGGCTCGCGACCGTCGGCGCCTTGCTCGTTACGCTCTGAACCGCGGCGCGGCGGCCGGCGTCGCGCTGCAGGGCGCCGAGCACCACGAAGACGAGGCACGAGCCGACCACGAGGCAGGCCGAGAGGAAGATCATCGGCACGAGGTCGCTGCCGCTGCGGTCTCGGATCATCGGCACCGCGTTCTGTGCGATGAAGCCGCCGAGGTTGCCTACCGAGTTGATCGCCGCGATGCCGGCCGCGGCCGAGGCGCCCTTCAGGAAGGTCGGCGGCAGCGACCAGAACACCGGCTGCGCCGAGAAGATGCCGGCGGCGGCCACGCACAGGCAGGCGAACTTCAGGCCCGACCCCGGCACAACCACGCTCAGCGCCAGCGCCGCGGCCGCGACGAGCCCCGGCCCGACCACGTGCCAGGTCTGCTCGCCCGTCCGCGAGGAATGCCGCGGCACCCACCACAGGGCGAACCCGGTGACCACCCACGGGATGATGTTGATGAAGCCGTTGACGGTGTTGGTGACGCCGAAGCTCCGCACCACCGTCGGCAGCCAGTAGCTCAGGCCGTAGGCGCCAAGCGGGAACGCGACGTAGACGCTGGCGAGCATCCACACCCGCCGGTCGAGGAGCGCCGCGAACGGGTTGCCGTGCTCGACCTTGCCGCCGGCCTCGCGCTCCTGTTCCAGCGTCCGGCTGAGCCAGTCGCGGCCGGCGCGATCGAGCCAGGGCGCCTTCTCCGGTCCCTCCGGCAGGACGAGCAGGACGATCACCGCAAGGAACAGCGCCGGCACGCCGGTGCTGACGAAGACCCACTGCCAGCCCTTGAGCCCGAGCGCGCCGTCGAGGTCGAGCAGCGCCCCGCCGACCGCCGCGCCGACGGCGTTGGCCACCGCGCTCGCGATCATGAACCAGCCGATCATCGCGGCGCGGTGCTTCTGCGGGAACCACAGGGTCAGCACGAACAGCACGCCGGGGAAGAAGCCGGCCTCGGCGACGCCCAGCAGAAAGCGCAGCACGTAGAACATCACCGTGTTCTGGGTGAAGCCGAGCAGCACCGTGATCAGGCCCCAGGTCGCCATGATCCGGGCGAACCACAGCCGCGCGCCGACCCGCTCCAGGATGACGTTGGCGGGCACCTCGCATAGGAAGTAGCCGAGGAAGAACAGCGACGCGCCGAGCCCGTAGACGCTCTCGCTCAATCCCAGATCCCCGACCATCTGCAGCTTGGCGTAGGAGATGTTCTGCCGGTCGATGTAGGCGACCAGGTACATCACCCCGAGCAGCGGCATCAGCCGCCACGTCACCGTCGCGATCGTGCGCCGGGCGAGCGCGTCGTCGGCCGCGGTGTCAATGGGCGTCATAGGGCGTTCCTCGGCGTCCGGCGGTCCCTTCGCGAAGGACCGCGCTTTCGGCGGAGCCTAGGCCGGGACGCGGCGCCTGCCTATCGGGCGGTGGCGCGGTTCGGAGCGCGTATCACCCGCGACGGGAACAGGACCCGCTCGCCTGTCACGCGCGCGAGTCCCTACCGGGCCAGCGCCAGCAGCCGGTCGCAGTCGACGTGGCGTTCGAGGTGCAGGGCGAGCGCGTCGAGCACCCGCTCGATGCCGGCCTCGTAGGAGGCGCCGTCGGATCGCGCGCCGAGGCGGGCGAGCCAGGCGGCCCGCTGCCGGTCGTCGGAAAACAGCCCGTGAACGTAGGTGCCGCAGACCAGCCCGTCGGCCGACACCGCCCCGTCGGCGCGTCCGTCGGCCAGGCGCAGCAGCGGCCGGCTCGAATCGGCGCCGGTCGTGTCGCCGACATGCATCTCGTAGCCGGAGAACGGGATGCCGTCGGGCAGGCTCGTGCCGGAAACCGCCTCGAGGCGCTTCAGGGGCGTCATCACCGTGTCGACCTCGAGCAGCCCGAGCCCCGGAACGGTGCGCGGCGCGCCCTCGATGCCGTCTGGGTCGGACAGCGTCCGCCCGAGCATCTGGTAGCCGCCGCACAGCCCCAGGACCCGCCCGCCGCGGCGTAGATGCGCCCGCAGATCCCCGTCCCATCCCTCCGCGCGGAAGAAATCGAGGTCGTCGATCGTGGTCTTGGATCCCGGCAGCAGCACCAGGGCCGCGTCGCCCGGGATCGGCTCGCCGGAACGCACCAGCACCACCTCCACCGCCGGCTCGGCGCGAAGCGGATCGAGGTCGTCGAAGTTGGCGATCCGGGGCAGGACCGGCACGGCGATGCGGGTCGCGGCCGGGCCGGCCGACCCAACGAGCCCGAGCACGTCCTCGGCCGGCAGGCGCGCGGCCTGCGGAAAATGCGGGATCAGGCCGAGGCTCGCCCAGCCGGTGTGGCGCGCGATCAGGTCCATCCCGTCGGAAAACAGGGTCGGGTCGCCCCGGAAGCGGTTGACCAGGAAGCCGACGATCATCGCGGCGTCGTCCGGGTCGATCACCGCCTTGGTGCCGACGAGGCTGGCGATGACCCCGCCGCGGTCGATGTCCCCGAGCAGCACCACGGGCGTGTCGGTGGCGCGGGCGAAGCCCATGTTGGCGATGTCGCCGGCGCGCAGGTTCACCTCGGAGGCCGAGCCAGCACCCTCGACGAGGATGAGGTCGGCCTCGGCCTTCAGCCGCGAGAAGCTGTCGAGCACCGCTTCCAGCAACCTCGGCTTCCAGGCCTGGTAGTCGCGTGCCTTCACGGTCGCGACCATGCGGCCCTGCACCACAACCTGCGAGCCGACCTCGCTCTGCGGCTTGAGCAGCACCGGGTTCATGTGGATCGACGGCGCGACGCCGGCCGCCCGCGCCTGCAGCGCCTGCGCCCGCCCGATCTCGCCGCCGTCGGCGGTGACGGCGGCGTTGTTCGACATGTTCTGCGGCTTGAACGGGCGCACGCGCAGCCCGCGCCGGGTGAAGGCCCGCGCGAGCCCGGCGACGATCAGCGACTTGCCGACGTCGGAGCCGGTGCCCTGGATCATCAGGGCGCGGGTCATGCCGTCACCGAAGGCATGGCGAAGGAAGAAAGATGTCCTTCCTCCTTCCGCGCGGCATAAGCTCGCCAGAAAGCGGAGCGATCGGATGCAATGAAGCGAACGATCAGAGTGCTTCCTGAAAATCGGAACCACGCCGTCATGCAAAGCGACGGCGACCATTTCGCCATTGATACGATCGTGCACCCGACCCTGATCGCCCCGCTCGACGGGCTTCCATCGCTCGATCGCGAAGGCGATATCGAGCCTGTCGATCGGGCAGAGCCGGACCCAGTGGATTTGTAGGCCGATGCTTGCGCGGCGCTCGCACATTGCCCGCATTCGCGGACAACGGCCGCGAGTTCGACCGCGTCGAAAATTTGCGCATCGAGGACTGGCTGGCCTGGAAGGCGCACCACGCCGCGCCGACGACCGATCAAAACTCGATGCCCTCCTGCGCCTTCACGCCCGCTGCGAAGTGGTGCTTCACGCTGCCCATCTCGGTGACCAGGTCGGCGGCTTCGATCAGCGCGGGCTTGGCGTTGCGGCCGGTGACGACGACGTGGAGGTCCGGGCGGCGGGCCTTGAGCGTCGCGACCACCGCATCGAGGTCGAGGTAGTCGTAGCGCAGCGCGATGTTGAGCTCGTCGAGGATGAGCAGGCGGATGCCGGGGTCGGCCATCAGGTCGGTCGCCTGGTTCCAGGCGTTGAGGCAGGCGGCGATGTCGCGAGCCTTGTCTTGCGTCTCCCAGGTGAAGCCCTCGCCCATGGCGTGCCACGCGACCCGGTCGCCGAAGACCTTGAGCGCATGCGCCTCGCCGGTGTCCCAGGCGCCCTTGATGAACTGCACGATGCCGACCCGGTGCCCGCGTCCGAGCATGCGGAGCGCAAGGCCGAGCGCCGCCGTGGTCTTGCCCTTGCCGGGGCCGGTGTTGACGATGAGGAGCCCCTTCTCGATCGTCTTGGCCGCCACCTCGGCGTCCTGAACCGCCTTGCGCTTCTCCATCTTCTCGCGATGGCGCGTCGCGTCGTCAGGCTTGGCGTCGTCAGGCTTGGCGTCGTCGGGCTTGGCGTCGTCGGTCATGACGTTCCCTGCGGTTTCACGGTCAGCGGCAACCCGGCGACCGTCAGCACGACGCGGTCGCATTCGGCCGCGAGGGCCTGGTGGAGGCGCCCGGCCGCATCGCGGAAGCGGCGGGCGAGCGCGTTGTCCGGGACGATCCCGAGGCCGACCTCGTTCGAGACCAGAACGAGGGGGCCCCGCGCCGCCCGGCAGGCGATGACCAGGGCCTGCGTCTCGGCGTCGAGGTCGGCGTCGGCGAGGATCAGGTTCGTGAGCCACAGCGTGAGGCAGTCGACCAGCACCGGTCCCGGCGCGTCGGCGATCGCCGCGGCCAGCGCCGTCGGCACGTCCCGCGTGATCCAGTCGCCGGACCGGCGGGACCGGTGGAGGGCGATCCGCGCGCGCATCTCGTCGTCCCAGGCCTGCGCCGTTGCGAGGTAGAACCAGGGGCCGGGCTCCGCCTCGATCAGCCTCTCGGCGTAGGCGCTCTTGCCCGAGCGCGCACCGCCGAGCACGAGGGTCGTCCGAGGCGCGGCCTGCTGCATGGCGAAGACCCATGCCCCAACCGTGGCGTGCCCGTCAAAGCCTCCGTTGTGCGGGTGCGCCGGACAGGCTATGGCTGGTGGAGACGGTGCCCCGGAGACGGGGTGAAAAGGGAATGCGGTGAGGGGAAACCCGATTCCGCGGCTGCCCCCGCAACTGTGAGCGGTTAGCTCCTGCCCTCGGCCACCGATGTTTCGGGAAGGCGGCAGGCGCGGCGATCCGCGAGCCAGGAGACCTGCCGTCCCCCGCGCTTTCTCGAACGCCGCCGGCGGGGCGGCCGGAGATGTTGTCGACATGACCACCCAGACCCTCACCCAAACCGGCACCCGCGCGAACGAAGGCTTCGTCGCCATCGCCGTCGCCGCCATGCTCGGCCTCGGGCTCGTGTTCCTCGCCGGCTTCTCGCCCGCCTCGGCGCTGCACAACGCGGCGCACGACTTCCGGCACACGCAGAACTTCCCCTGCCATTGACCGCCTGAACCCAGGCGCTCCCATGCTCATCCGGCTCCTGTCGGCGGCGCTCGCCGCCGGCTTCCTCGCGGCCGTCCTGGTGACGGGCCTCGAACTCGCGCTCACCTCGCCGCTGATCATCGCGGCCGAGCGCTACGAGACCCAGGCCACCCCCGGCTCCGCAGCCGCCGTCGCCCCGATGCCCGATCGCCTGCCGATCGTGCTGGCGCATGCCGGGCACGACCACGATTCCAAGGCCGCGCCCGAGTGGCAGCCGGGCGCGGGCCTGCCGCGCATGCTGTTCACCGGGCTCGCGACCCTCGTCGGCGGGATCGGCTACGCGCTGCTGCTCGGCGCGGTGATGCTGGCGACCGGCCGCGAGCCGTCGCCCGAACGCGGCCTCGCCTTCGCGGTGGCCGGCTTCCTCGCCGTGGCGCTCGCGCCGGCGCTGGGCCTGCCGCCGGAGCTGCCCGGTAGCGAGGCGGCTCCTCTGGTCGCGCGCCAGGTCTGGTGGCTGATGACCGCCGCCGCCACCGCGATGGGGATCTACCTCATCGCGATCCGCCGGGTGCCGATCACGATCCTCGGCGGACTTGTGCTCATCGTCGCGCCGCATCTGGCCGGCGCGCCGGAGGTGGCGGCGACGCCCTCCGAGCTTCCCGCCGGCCTCGCCGCGCAGTTCGCCGCGCGCTCGCTCGCCATCGCCTTCGTGTTCTGGGCGGTGATCGGGCTGGCGTTCGGCCGCGCGTGGCAGACCTTCGGGCCGAAGACCGCGGCAGGCGCCCGTGGCTGACACGGTCCTCTACGTCTGCACCACCTGCCGCATGGAAGGCGACGCACCGGACGGCCCGCGTGCCGGCGCCCGCCTGCTCGACGCGCTGCGCGCGCTGCCGGCGCCCGACGGGGTGACGATCGAGGCGGTCGAGTGCCTCTCCGTCTGCAAGCGGCCCTGCACCGTCGCGGTGGCGGCGGAGGATCGCTGGACCTACGTCTACGGCGACCTCGACCCCGCGGCGTCGGCACGCATCATCCTCGACGGCGTCGGGCTCTACGCCGGCACGCCCGACGGGATCGTGCCGTGGAAGCAGCGCCCGCAAGAGTTCCGCAAGGGCGTCGTCGCCCGCATCCCCCCGTTTCCGCCGCGCGCGGCCTGAGCCATCGGCGAGATCCCCATGACCATCGTTGCGAAGATCCCCTGCACCATCGTCACCGGCTTCCTCGGTGCCGGAAAGACGACGCTGGTGCGCCACGTGGTCGAGAACGCCGGCGGGCGCCGGCTCGCGATCCTGGTCAACGAGTTCGGCGACGTCGGCTTCGACAAGTCGTTCCTGGCCGCCTGCGGCATCGAGGGCTGCACCGAGGATTCGATCGTCGAGCTGCCCAACGGCTGCATCTGCTGCACCGTCGCGGACGACTTCGTGCCGGCGATGACGGCGCTCCTCGACCGCCCGAACCCGCCCGAGCACATCCTGATCGAGACCTCCGGCCTCGCCCTGCCGAAGCCCCTGGTCCAGGCCTTCCAGTGGCCGGCGATCCGCTCGCGGGTGACCGTGGACGGCGTCGTCGCGGTGGTGGACGGGCCGGCGGTGGCGTCCGGCGCCTTCGCCGAGGACCCCGAGGCGCTGGCGAACCAGCGCGCCGCCGACACGGCCGTGGACCACGACAACCCGCTGGAAGAGGTGTTCGAGGACCAGCTCCTTTGCGCCGACCTCGTCGTGCTCAACAAGGCCGACATGATGGACGCCGCCGGCCTCGCCGCAGTCCGGGTCGAGGTGGAGCGCCAGCTTCCCCGCGCGGTGAAGGTGGTCGAGACCGCCCACGGGCGGATCGACCCGCGCGTGCTGCTCGGCCTCCAGGCCGCCGCCGAGGACGACCTCGACGCGCGCCCGTCGCATCACGGCGAGGGCGAGGACCACGACCACGACGACTTCGAGACCGTGGCGCTCCCGGTCCGCACCGCGATCACCGCCGCCGACCTCGCCGCCCGCGTCGAGAAGGCGGCGGAGACCAAGGGCGTCCTGCGGATCAAGGGCTTCTGCGCCGTCGAGGGCAAGCCGATGCGCCTCGTGGTGCAGGGCGTCGGCCGCCGCATCACCCATCATTTCGACCGGCCCTGGACCGCGAGCGAGCCGCGCGACGGCACCCTGGTGGTGATCGGCCTCAAGGGTTTCGACCAGGGTGCGGTCGCGGAAGCGCTGGCCGGCTAGGGCTTGTCCGCCGCCCGCGCTACACTGCCCGTTTTCACGACCACCGCAGATCCCGGGATGCTGGACCGCCGCGAGAGCCCGATGAGCCTGGATGCGTTCTTCGCCTGGCAGGAAGCCCAGGCGGAGCGCTACGAGCTCGTCGGCGGAGTGCCGGTACGGATGATGGCGGGTGCTCGCAACGTCCACGACGACATCGTCGTGAACGTCCTTGCTTGGCTGCGCACGGCCTTGCGCGGCAGCGGATGCCGCCCGTTCACCGGTGACGGCAGCGTCGAGACGCTGCCCGGCCAGATCCGCCGCGCCGACATCGGCGTCGATTGTGGGCCGCGCGATCCGAACGCTCTCAAGGCGGCGCAGCCGCGGGTCGTCGTCGAAGTGCTGTCGCCGAGCGCGCGGGACTTCGACGCGTTCGAAAAGCTCGCCGAGTACCGCACGATGGCCGACCTCGAGCACATCGTGCTGGTCGAGCCCAACGCGGCGGAAGTTCGCCTGTGGACGCGCGAGCCCGACCGGACTTGGGCCGAGACACGGCTGCTCGGCCTCGCCGCGACGGTCTCTATCTCAGCGCTCGGGATCGTCCTGCCGGCCTCGGAAATCTACGACGGCGTGACCTTCCCGAACCGGCCTCGCCTCGTCGCCGACGAGCCCGACGAATCGGCAGGCTGACTCAGCGCATGCACCTGATCCGCATCGATACGGTGAGCCTCGACGACGGCGAGGCGGCGGTCGACCTCGGGCAGCAGCCCGGCGACGTCGTCTTCCTGTCGTTCACCGATTCCGACCTGCTCGGCATGGCAAACGCCCACGCCGCCTGCGGGCCGGACTTCCCGTCTCTGCGGCTGGCCAAGCTGTCGCGGCTGCGCCACCCGATGTCGGTCGACCTCTACGTCGAAACGGTGGTGGCGAAGGCGAAGGTCGTCGTCATCCGCTGCCTCGGCGGGCTCGACTACTGGCGCTACGGCGTCGAACGCTGCGCCGCCGCGGCCCGGGCCGCCGGCATCCCGCTCGCGATCCTTCCCGGCTGCGACCGGCCGGACCCGCGCCTCGTCGAGCTCTCGACCGCGCCCGACCTCGCCCCGATCCTCGACGCCTATTTCCGCGCGGGCGGCCCCGAGAACCTGCGCCGGATGCTCGGGCGGATCGCGGCCGAGATCGGTTTCGCGACACCCGTCGAGCCGCCCGAGACCCTGCCGCGCGGGTTCGCCTGGTGCCCGGGCTGCGGGCCGCTGCCACTGGAGACCGCCCTGTCCGTCGGCGCCTCCCCGCTCGGGTTGACGGCACCCGACGCGCCCGCCCCGCACGCGCTGATCCTGGCCTACCGCTCGGCGGCGCTCGGCGGCGACGGCGCGCCGGCCGACGCGCTGGCCGCGGCGCTGCGCCAGCGGGGCATCGCGACGCTGACCGTCGCGGTGGCGAGCCTGAAGGACCCGGAGGCGGTCGAGGTCGTCCGCGCGGCGATCCGCGCGCGAAAGCCCGACCTGATCGTCGCCGCCACCGCCTTCTCGGCGCGCGAGGACGCCGGCTTCGTCCTCGACGCAGCCGACTGCCCGGTGCTGCAGGCCTTCACGGTCGGCAGCCCGCAGGAGGCCTGGGAGGCCTCGGCGCGCGGCATGAACGCGGCCGACCTCGCCATGCAGGTGGCGCTACCCGAGTTCGACGGCCGGCTCTCCGGGTTTCCGATCTCGTTCAAGCAGGAGGCTGAAGCCGTCGACGGGCACGCCGAGCGCCGCGCGGTCCCCTACGCCCCGGGGATCGCCGCACTCGCCGACCGCGCCGCCGCCTGGTTGCGCCTCGCCGCGACGCCCGCGCCGGAACGCCGGATCGCCGTGGTGCTGTCCGACTACCCGTCCCGCGGCGGCCGCGCCGGCTTCGCCGTCGGGCTCGACACGCCCGAGAGCGCCCGTGCGATCGTGTCGGACCTCGCCGACGCCGGCTACGCGGGCGGATCGCTGCCGGAGGCCGCCGCGCTCATGCACGCGCTGACGGACGGCGTGCAGGGTTTCGCGGTGTCGCTCGCCGACTACAGGGGTTGGCTTGCGACCCTGCCCGAGACGTCGCGCCAGGTTTTGACCGAACGCTGGGGCGCGCCGGACGCCGACCCCGCCATCCGGGACGGCTCCTTCCGATTCGGGATCGTGAGGTCCGGCCACGACACATCCCCTCCCCCCTCTGCGGGAGAAGGAGAGCTGGGCGCGGCGGGCCGCATCGCGATCTTCCTCCAGCCCGACCGGGGCCGGTCGGACGACCGCAAGGCCGGCTACCACGACCCCGACGAGCCGCCGACGCACGCCTACCTCGCGTTCCACCTCGGGCTGCGCCGCAACTTCGACGCCCTAGTTCACCTCGGCACGCACGGCACCACGGAGTGGCTGCCGGGCAAGGCCGTCGCGCTGTCGCCCGGGTGCTGGCCGGCGCGGGCCGTCGGCGCCCTGCCGGTGGTCTATCCGTTCATCGTCGACGATCCCGGCGAGGCGGCCCCGCTGAAGCGCCGGCTCGGCGGCGTCGCCCTCGGGCACCTGACGCCCGCCGTCGAGGCCGGCGGCCTCGATCCCGAGGCGGCGCGCCTGCGCGAGCTCGTGGAGGAATACAGCTCCGCGAGCGTCCTCGACCCGCGCCGCGCGGCGCTGATCGCGCGCGCCATCCTCGACGACGCCGAGGCGGCCGGCCTGCTGGGGGGCGCCGGCATCGACGCCGACACGCCCATGGCCGACGCACTCGCGGCGCTCGACGCGCATCTGTGCGACCTCGGCGAGACCGCGTTCCGGGACGGGCTCCACGTCTTCGGCCGCGCACCGGACGGCGCGCCGGACGCCGTCGCCGCGAGCGCGCGCGCGGAGCGCGCCGGCCTGCTCGCTGCCCTCGACGGCCGCTTCGTGCCGCCCGGCCCGTCCGGCTCGCCCTCGCGCGGGCGCACCGACGTGATGCCGACGGGCCGCAACCTGACCACCCTCGATCCGCGCGCGCTGCCGACCCGGGCGGCGACCCTGCTCGGCGAGAAGGCGGCGGCCGCGATCGTGCTGCGGCACCTGCAGGACGAGGGCGAATATCCCGCCCGCATCGTCATGGACCTTTGGGCCTCGCCGACCCTGCGCACCGGCGGCGAGGACGTGGCGCACGCGCTTGCACTGATGGGGGTGCGCCCGACCTGGGACCACGCCTCCACCCGCGTCACCGGCTTCGAGGTACTGCCGCTCGCCCTGCTCGACCGCCCGCGCATCGACGTGACCTGCCGTGTCTCGGGCGCGTTCCGCGACACCTTTCCCGACACCCTCGCCCTCCTCGACCGTGCCGCGCGCGCCGTCGCCGAGCGCGACGAGGAGGACGACGAGAACCCGCTCGCCGCCGCCCGCCGCCGCGGCGAGGGGCAGGCCCGGGTCTTCGGCGCGGCGCCCGGCCGCTACGGTGCCGGCGCCGCCGAGACGGCCCTCGACGGAGCCTGGGCCGACCGAAACGACCTCGGGCGCGCCTACCTCGCGGCCAGCAGCCACGCCTACGGCGACGCCGAGGGCGCGGATGCGGGCTTCGCCGCGCGGGTCGCTCAGGCCGACGCCTACTTTCACGCCTTCGACGTGGCCGAGCGCGACCTGCTCGACGGCGACGCCGCCGCCGACGCCATGGGCGGGTTCGCGGCCGCGGCGTCGCTCGCCGGCGGCACGCCGACGCTCTACAGCCTCGACGCCTCGAATCCCGAGGCGCCGAAGGCGCGCACCGCCCGCGAGGACGCCGCCCGCCTCGTCCGCGCCCGCTTGGCGAACCCGCGCTGGATCGCCGGCCAGCTTCGCCACGGCTATCGCGGCGCGCAGGAGCTGGCCCAGGGGCTCGACGCAGTGTTCGTGCTCGCCGCCGCCACCGACGCCGTGACCGACGCCGACTTCGACCGGCTCTACGGCGCCTGGATCGCCGACCTCGACACCTTCGACGCCCTGCGCGCCGCCAACCCGGCGGCGACCCGGGCGATCCTGGAGCGCTTCGACGAGGCCCGCGCCCGCGGGCTCTGGACCAGCCGCCGCAACGCGATGCCGGCCGACGAGCTGATGCCGCAGGCGGCGGAATGAGTGCGTCCCGCCGCGTCCTCCCCGAGGCCTCGAGCCGCCGCGGCTGGTGCCCGAGCCTCGCCCGCCCGATGCCGACCGGCGACGGGCTGCTCGCGCGCATCCATCCGCCGCTCGGCATCCTGACGCGGGCGCAGCTCCGTGCGGTGGCCGACGCCGCCCGCGTCTTCGGCAACGGCCATGTCGACGTCACCGCCCGCGCCAACCTGCAGCTGCGCGGCGTGAGCGAGGCCACCCGCCCCGGTCTCGTCGCGGCGTTGGACGCGGCCGGCCTCGGCGACGTGCGCGCCGACGGCGGCCCGCAGCGCCTCACCCTGACGAGCCCGCTCGCCGGGTTGGCAGGCGAGGCGATCGACGTGGCGGGCATCGCCCGCGCGATCGAGGCGCACGGGATCGCCATCGCCGGCCTACCGCCGAAGACCCTGGTGCTGATCGAGGGCGCCGGCCTCGATCCGGCGGAGATCGCGGCCGACATCCACGTGCGAGCGGTCGGACCCGGCGTGGCGGTTTTGGGCCTCGCCGAAGTGTCCGGCGTCGCGTGGGTCGGAACCTGGGACGCTGAGCGGGTCGCGCCAGCGGTCGCAGCGCTGTTGAGCAGGTTCGCCGCGAGCGGCCATCGCCGCGTCCGCGACCTTTCGGCCGACGCGCGTGCCGAGATGGTGATGGCTTTGTCGGCAAACGGCGCGACGCTCTTCCCCCCCTCATCTGGGGAGGTGAGAGGGAAAGGCGCCTTCTCCGGTGAAGCACCGCCATTCCTCCCGATCGAAGCGCCCTTCGGACGCTGCACCGTGGCGATGCTCGTCCGGCTGGCGCAGGTCGCGGACGACCTGGACGCGGACGACATCCGCGTCTCGCCGACGCGCGGCTTCGTCCTGCCGGTGCGCGGCCCGCGGTCGCAGTGTCGGTGCGATGCGGCGGCCGAACTCGCCGCCGCCGGCTTCGTCACCGCGCCCGACGACCCGCGCCGCGCGGTCGCCACCTGCCCCGGCGCGCCGGCCTGCGCCTCCGGCTCGACGCCGACGGGGGCGGATGCCGCCCGGCTCGCGGAGGCGTTCCGACCGTTCGCCGCGGCGGGGCTGACGGCGCACGTCTCCGGTTGCGCCAAGGGCTGCGCCCACCCGGGCCGCGCCGACCTGACGCTGGTCGCGCGCGCAGGGACCTACGGCGTCGTCCTCGACGGCGCGCCCGGCGATGCGCCGGCTTGGGAACTGACTTTCGACGCGGCGCTGGAGCGCGTATGGAGGGCGAAACCCGGCGCACTGGCACAGGCGTTCGGCCCCTCTTCCCTCCGTCGGCAGCCAAGCGCCGAACAAACCATCGGGACCACGATATGAGCGCCCGCCACGAGTACCTGCGCGACGGCGGCGCGATCTACGCCCGGTCCTTCGCGATGATCCGCGCCGAGGCCGACCTTTCGCGCTGGTCGGGCACCGCCGAGCGCGTGATCGTGCGGATGATCCACGCCTGCGGCATGACCGACCTGCCGGCCGACGTCGAGATGTCCGAGACCTTCGCCGAGGCCGGCGAGGCGGCCCTGCGCGCCGGTGCGCCGGTCCTCTGCGACGTGCGGATGGTGGCCGACGGCTGCACCCGTGCGCGGATGCGGGCCGAGAACCGCGTGATCTGCACCCTCACCGACCCGCGCGTGCCGGCCATGGCCGCCGAGATGGGCACCACCCGCTCGGCCGCCGCGATGGAGCTGTGGCGCGAGCACCTGCCCGGCAGCGTCGTGGCGGTCGGCAACGCGCCGACCTCGCTGTTCCGCCTGCTCGAGCTCCTCGACGAGGGCGTCGCGCCGCCGGCGGCGGTGATCGGCATCCCCGTCGGCTTCATCGGCGCCGCCGAATCGAAGGAGGCGCTGGCGCGCGACGGGCGCGTGCCGTTCGTCGTGGTGCACGGCCGGCGCGGCGGCAGCGCGATGGCAGCCGCCGCCGTCAACGCGCTCGCCAACGAGATCGAGTGATGGACGCGGGCGAGAACCGCTTCGCGGAGGCGCCGGCCGCGCAGCCGGACCGGCCGGCGGCGGCCGTCACCGGCACGCTGTTCGGCGTCGGCATGGGCCCGGGCGACCCGGACTACCTCACCGTCCGCGCCATGCGGGTGCTGGAGCACGCGCCGGTCCTCGTCCACTTCTGCAAGAAGGGCCGCCGCGGCAACGCCCGCACCATCGCCGACGCGGTGCTGCCGCCCGAGCCCGCCCGCGAGTTCGCCCTCGCCTACCCCTACACCACCGAGTTGCACCCGGATCACCCGGATTACGTCGGGGCGCTCGCCGCCTTCTACGACGACGCGGCGGGACAGTTGGCCGACCACCTCGGCGCCGGGCGCGACGTGGCGATCCTGTCCGAGGGCGACCCATTCTTCTACGGCTCGTTCATGCACCTGTGGCGGCGCCTGAAGGACCGATTCCCGGTGGAGGTCGTGCCCGGCGTCACCGGCATGTCGGGCTGCTGGACCAAGGCCGGCACGCCGATCACCTGGGGCGACGACGTGCTGACGGTGCTGCCGGCGACCCTGCCGGCAGCCGACCTCGCCGCGCGGCTCGCCGGCACCGACGCCGCCGTGATCATGAAGCTCGGGCGCCACCTGCCGAAGGTCCGCGCCGCCCTGCGCGAGGCCGGGCTGCTCGGGCGCGCCGTCTACGTCGAGCGCGGCACCATGGCCGGCGAGCGCGTCGTGCCGCTGGCGGACAAACCTGACGACGTGGCGCCCTACTTCTCGATGGTGCTCGTGCCGGGCGAAGGCCGCAGGCCGTGAGCGCACGTGTCGCGGGAGGCGGAAGCCTCGCGGTCGTCGGCCTCGGGCCGGGCGACGCCGGGCTGCTCACCGCGCGCGCGCAGGCTGCGCTCGATGCGGCCGAGGACCTGATCGGCTACATCCCCTACGTCTCCCGCGTGCCCGATCGGCCGGGGCTGACGCGGCATGCCAGCGACAACCGTGTCGAGGTGGACCGCGCGCGCCATGCGCTGGAACTGGCGGCCTCCGGCCGGCGGGTGGCGGTGGTCTCGGGCGGCGACCCCGGCGTGTTCGCGATGGCGGCGGCGGTGTTCGAGGCGGTGGAGGCCGGCGATCCGGCATGGCGCCACCTCGCGATCACCGTCGAGCCCGGCATCACCGCGATGCTGGCGGCGGCCGCCCGCCTCGGCGCGCCGCTGGGGGGCGACTTCTGCGCGCTCTCGCTGTCGGACAACCTCAAACCCTGGGACGTGATCACCGCCCGGCTCGAAGCCGTGCTGCGCGCCGACTTCGTGGTCTCGCTCTACAACCCGATCTCGTCGGCTCGGCCCTGGCAGCTGGGCAAGGCCCTCGGCATCGCCGCCGAGATCCGGCGGCCCGACACGCCGGTGGTGTTCGCCCGCGCCGTGACGCGCCCCGACGAGGCGATCCGCGTGATGACGCTGACCGAGGCGCGCACGGCCACCGCCGACATGGCGACGATGGTCGTCATCGGCGCCTCGACCACGCGGCTGATCCCGCGCGGGCCGGGCGAGCGGCCGTTCGTCTACACGCCGCGCAGCGTCGGATGAGGCCGGCCCGCGCCGACGAGCCGCGCCACGGCCCCGGCTGCGTCCGCCACCGTCTCGACCGCCGGCTTCCAGGGCTGGCGCACGATCACCACCGGCAGCCGAAGCTGTCGCGCCGCAGCGATCTTGCCGTAGGTCGCGGCGCCGCCGGCGTTCTTGGTCACCAGCACCGCGATGGCGGCGTCCCGCATCAACGCCGTCTCGGCGGCCTCGTCGAAGGGGCCGCGCGCGCGGATCGCCGTGAGGCGCGGCACGGGGAGCGCGTCGCCGAGCGGCTCGATCGTGCGCACGACGTATTCGTGCTGGGGCGCCGCGGCGAAGGCAGAGACCTCCATCCGGCCCACCGTGAGGAAGACGCGCCGGGGCGCCGCGCCCAGCGCCGCGACACAGTCCGCGACACTCTCGACCTCGTTCCAGAGGTCGCCCGGCGCGCGCGCCCAGGCCGGGCGGCGGATCGCCAGGAGCGGCACGCCGGCCGCCGCCGCGGCGTCAGAGGCGTTCCGGCCGATGCGCGCGGCGAACGGGTGGGTGGCGTCGACCAGCCGATCGACCGCCTCGTCGCGCAGGTAGCGGGCCAGACCCTCGGCGCCGCCGAACCCGCCGACGCGGGTCGGGACCGCCTCGACCGCCGGGTTCGCGGTGCGGCCGGCCAGCGACAGGGTGACGGCGAGGCCGGGATGGGGGAGAAGGCCGCGGACGAGGGCGCTGGCCTCCGTCGTGCCCCCGAGGATGAGGATCCGCATGGCCGCCTTGTCCGATAGGCCCGAACCGGTGTCGAGGCCCGCGCCGTGGCTCGCGATCGTCGGGATCGGCGAGGATGGCCGCGCCGGGCTCTCGCCCGCGGCCGCCGCGGCGCTCGACGGCGCCCGCGTGGTCTATGGCGGCGGCCGCCACCTCGCGCTCGCCGGCCGGCTCGATGCGGAATCGCGCGCCTGGCCGAGTCCGATCTCGGACGCCTATCCCGACATCCTGGCGCGGCGCGGGACGCCGACCTGCCTGCTCGCCACCGGCGACCCGTTCCATTACGGCATCGGCGCCGAGATCGCCCGGATCGTACCGGCCGCCGAGATCCGCGCCTTCCCGCTTCCCTCCGCCTTCAGCCTCGCCTGCGCCCGCCTCGGCTGGCCGCTCGCCGAATGCGCCTGCGTCACGCTGCACGGCCGGGCGCTCGCGCAGGTCGTCCGCCACCTGCAGCCCGGCGCGCGCCTGCTCGTCCTGTCCTGGGACGGGACGACGCCGGCCGCGGTCGCGGCGCTGATGACGGAACGCGGCTTCGGCGCCTCGCGGATCACGGTGTGCGAGGCCATGGGCGGCCCGCGCGAGCGCCTGCGTGAGAGCCCGGCGCGCGGCTTTGACCTCGGCGACATCGACGCCCTGAACACCCTGGCGATCGAGGTGGTCGGCGAGCCCGGCTGTCGCGCGGTCGGCCTCGCCGCCGGGCTCGACGACGGCTGGTTCGAGAACGACGGGCAGCTGACCAAGGCCGAGATCCGCGCCGTGACGCTCGCGGCGCTTCGTCCGCTCGCGGGGCAACTGCTCTGGGACGTCGGCGCCGGCGCCGGCTCGGTCGGTATCGAATGGATGCTGCGCCATCCCGCCATGCGGACGCTGGCGATCGAGGCCCATCCCGCGCGCGCCGAGCGCATCGCCCGCAACGCGCAGACCCTCGGCGTGCCGGGACTGGCCGTCGTCCACGGCCCGGCGCCGGACGCGCTCGCCGGGTTGCCGGCGCCGGACGCGATCTTCGTCGGCGGCGGCCTCTCGGCACCGGGCGTGCTGCCGGCGGCTTTGGCCGCCCTGCGATCCGGCGGCCGGCTCGTGGCCAACGCGGTGACGCTGGAGGGCGAGGCGGTGCTGCTCGCCGCCTTCTCCGCGCAGGGCGGGTCGCTGCGGCGGCTGTCGATCGCCCGCGCCGACCCGGTCGGCGGTCTGCACGGATGGCGGGCGGCGATGCCGGTGACGCAATGGGCCTGGACCAAGCCGTGACGGGACCCCGCCTCGTCGCCGGCATCGGCTTCCGGCACGGCGTCGCCCCCGAAGCGATCGTCGCCCTGATCCGCCGCGCCCTCGACGAGGCCGCGTGCGGGGGCGCCCTCGTCGCCATCGTCACCGCCGCCGACCGCGCCGGCGAGCCGGCGATCCAAGAGGCCGCCGCCGCCTTCGGCCTCGTGCCCGCGTCGGTGGAGCCCGAAGCGCTCCTTTCGGTCGATCCGCGCGTGCCGACGCGCTCGGCCCGGATCGAGCAGTCGCGCGGCGTCGGCTCGCTGGCCGAGGCGACCGCCCTGGCGGTGGCTGGCGAGGGCGGACGCCTCGTCCTCGCCCGCATCGACGACGGGCGGGTCACCTGCGCGCTCGCGGCGATGGCGCCGACGGGCGCCGAACACCCGAATCTTGAATCCAAGCGCGCCCGAGCGGCGCAGATCGCGACCGCATGACCGTCCATTTCATTGGCGCCGGACCGGGCGCCCCCGACCTCATCACGTTGCGCGGGCGCGACCGCATCGCGGCTTGCCCGGTCTGCCTCTATGCCGGCTCGCTGGTCGCGCCGGAGATCCTCGGCTGGTGCCCGCCCGGCGCGCGGATCGTCGACACCGCCCCGCTCGACCTCGATGCGATCGTCGCCGAGATCGAGGCGGCGCATGCGCGCGGGGAGGACGTGGCCCGGCTGCATTCCGGCGACCTCTCGATCTGGAGCGCGCTCGCCGAGCAGATGCGCCGCCTCGACCGCATCGGCATCCCCTACACGGTCACGCCGGGCGTTCCGGCGTTTTCCGCCGCGGCCGCGCTCTTGAAGCGCGAGCTGACGGTGCCGGGCGTGGCGCAATCGGTCGTCCTCACCCGCACCTCCGGCCGGGCGAGCGCGATGCCGGAGCGCGAGACGCTGGCCGCCTTCGCCGCCACCGGCGCGACCCTCGCGCTGCACCTCTCGATCCACATCCTGGACAAGGTCGTCGCCGAGCTGATCCCGTTCTACGGCGCGCCCTGCCCGGCCGCCGTGGTGTTCCGCGCCTCCTGGCCGGACGAGCGGGTGATCACGGGCACGCTGGCGACGATCGCCGACCTGGTGGCGGGGTCGGGCATCGAGCGCACGGCGCTCATCCTCGTCGGGCCGGCGCTCGGCGCCGAAGACTTTCGCGAGAGCGCGCTCTACGCCGCCGACTACGACCGCCGGTTCCGGCCCGGCGGCGCGGTCGGGACGGTGGACGCCGAGGATTCGAACGCATGAGCGTGCCCGGCATCCTCGTCGCCGCGCCGCGGTCGAGCTCCGGCAAGACCACCGTGACGCTCGCGCTGATGCGGGCGCTCGCCCGGCGCGGCTTGCGCGTGCGGGGCGTGAAATGCGGGCCGGACTACATCGACCCGGCCTTCCACGCCGCCGCCACCGGCCATCCGAGCGTGAACCTCGACAGCTTCGCCATGGGGCCGGCCCTCCTCGACGCGGTCGCGGGCTTTGCCGTGCGCGATGCCGACATCGTCGTGGCGGAAGGGTCGATGGGCCTGTTCGACGGCGTCCGCGCCGGCGAGGGCCGCACGGGGGCGAACGCCGACATCGCCGCCCGCTACGGCTGGCCGGTGCTGCTGGTGCTCGACGTCTCCGGGGCGGCGCAATCGGCCGCCGCCATCGCGCTCGGCTGCTCTCTCTACGACCGGCGCGTCAAGATCGCCGGGGTGGTGCTGAACAAGGTCGCCAGCGCCCGCCATCGCCGCCTCGTCGAGGCCGGGCTGCAGCGCGTCGGCATCCCGGTGCTCGGCGCGCTGATGCGGGACGCGTCGCTGGTCCTGCCCGAGCGCCATCTCGGGCTCGTCCAGGCGCGCGAGACCGCCGACCTCGACGCCCGCCTCGACCGCCTCGGCGACCTCGCCGTCGAGGGGCTCGACTGCGACGCGATTCTGGCCGCAGCGGGCGGTGCGGTCCCCGTCGGCGCGGGCGCCCTCCCCTGCCCGCCCGGCCAGCGCATCGCGGTCGCCGCAGACGCGGCGTTCAGCTTCCTCTACCCGCATCAGGCGGCGGGCTGGCAGGCGGCAGGCGCCGAAATCGTGCCGTTCTCGCCGCTCGCCGACGAAGCGCCGGACGACGGCTGCGACGTATGCTGGCTACCCGGCGGCTATCCGGAGTTGCATGCCGGCCGCATCGCCGCAGCCACGACCTTCCGCGACGGCTTACGGACCTTCGCCGAGACGCGGCCGGTGCACGGCGAGTGCGGCGGCTACATGGTTCTGGGTGACAGCCTGGAGGACGCCGCCGGCATCCGGCATCCGATGGCGGGGTTGCTGCCGGTCGCGACCTCGTACAAGGCCCGCAAGCTCCATCTCGGATACCGCGTCGCCCACCCGATCGGCGACGGGTTGCTGGGGCCGGCCGGGCTGCGCCTCGTCGGCCACGAGTTCCACTACGCCACCGAACTCACCCCACCGCCGGCGGAGGACGAGGCGTTCTGCCGGGTCGCGGATGCGGAAGGAACCGACCTCGGCTTCGCCGGGCATCGGCGCGGCCGCGTCACCGGCACGTTCTTCCACCTGATCGCGCTGGAGGATTGACGCGGACCGCCGCGCAGGCCGCAGCGGACCGCGCCCCCGTGGTGCCCATCAGATCGCGTTACTCGGCGGCTTCGGCCTCGGCCACGTCGGCTTGCGGCTGACCGAGCTTGGCCACCGTCCGCACGATCGCGAGCACGTCGCGGCGCATCTGGTCGTTCTCGATCAGCGCGTAGGCGCGCAGCAGCTCGATCGCGCCGTGCGCGCTGAGGAAGCCGAACACGTCCTCCTTCGGGGCCGCGCCCTCGTCCTTCTCCTCGAAGAAGGCCGAGACCGGCACGTCGAGCAGCCGGGCGATCTCGCGCAGGCGCCCGGCGCCGACACGGTTCTGGCCCTTTTCGTATTTCTGCACCTGCTGGAAGGTGACGCCCACCGCCGTGCCGAGCGCCGTCTGGCTCAACCCGCGGGCCTTGCGCAGGGCGGTGATGCGGAGCCCGACGAGGCGGTCGACGTCGGTGGTCTGTTTCGGCATCATCGTCGGACACAGTCCTGTTTCGCGGCCACAACTTAGGGCGCACCGCCATCCTCGCGCGGTTCTGCCGCCGCTCGGACGATTGACACCCAGTCACGCAGGCCGCCACCTGCCTCGCGCGCGCCTGACGGTGCCCTGCCGACGCCCGGCGAGGGCGAAGGGCTACCCACCCGAGCGCTTCAACAAAAACAACTAGGACACGAATTAAACGAGAATGCAAGCTTAGATCGTTCCAGCAGGGCGGTTGTCACCGCGTTCGCGCTTACCCGCCTCATGCCCGCGCTAAAACTATAGTAAGTGAGTTCTCGACTTGCGGTCGTCGTCCGGCCGCAACCCTGGGTGGGAACTACGCAGACCGGCAGTCCGACTTCGGAACGATGGCCGGACGCCATCAAATCATGGAGATGTTGATGTTCATTGCGATGAATCGTTTCAAAGTCGTTAAGGACTCCGCTACCGATTTCGAACAGGTCTGGCTCGGGCGCGACAGCCACCTCGGCGAGATGGAGGGCTTCGTCGAGTTCCACCTGCTGCGCGGACCGGAGGCGGACGACCACATCCTCTACGCGTCGCACACGATCTGGCGTTCGAAGGCAGACTTCGAGGCCTGGACCCGCTCCGAGCAGTTCCGCAAGGCGCACGGCCGCGTGCCGACGACGAAGCCGCTCTATCTCGGACATCCGCAGTTCGAGGGCTTCGAGACCATCCAGACCGTCGGCGGAGCCGAGAACGCCGTCGCCGCCGAATGATCGCGCGGCCCCGGCCTCCGCGCACGCGGGCCGGGGCTTCGATGCAGCCAAGTCTTCGATTTAGCCGAGCCTTCGCTTGGACTGTGCCTGGCCGGTGGACGAACTCGCCCGTCGGGGCCGATGCCAAGTCTTCAAGCTCTCGAACACGGCTTTGACGGAGTCGAGCCCGCTCTCACTAGAAGCCTCACCTGCCCTCGGCGTCCGCTCTCATCCCCTTATGCACGCAAGTCTGCGCGCCCCGTCGAAGCCGCCGGGTCGTCACGCGACTTGCGGACCCGCGCGGCCGCTGACTACTGCGAAGTCATGTTTTCTAAATCATCACGACGATATGAAGCGTGAGCGCGAAACGCATTCCCCACCGAATCCGTAGGGTAACGACGATAATCAATTTCCTTTTGCGTTCTTAACTTAGGGAAATGGTCTTCTCGGTAGTTTCCTCACGTTGCGACGCGCCGGTCGGCGTCTTATGGCGAAAGAGTCTAGCGCAAGGTCACGGGCGTCGTGATCACGGCCCTACGCTTGCTCCGTCGTCCAAGAGTGCTCGTTGCGACCCACGATGTGCGTCGTTTCGGGACACTGTCCGGTTCAGTTCGGAACATGGCGCGCCAGATGTTTCAAGATCGTCTGCCCGAGACCTTCCAACCGCTGCCGACCTCGGCCGAGCGGCGGCGCACGGTTTGGGCGGCCCTGCTGCCGCGCCGGAGCCGGGACGCGTTCCGCGTCGGCATCTCGGCCTCGGTGGCGGTGATCGACATGCTGTCGATCGTTCTGACCGCGATGGTGATCGAATACGGCTACTTCTACATCCTCAACGGCGAGGTGATGCCGCTGTCGTCGAGCTGGGGCCTGCAGCTCTCGGGACTCCTCGCCTTCGTCATCGTCTCGACCTCGGCCCTGCGCGAGGAATACGCGATCGAGGCGATGCTGGCGCAGAAGGCGTCGCTCCAGCGCAGCGCCGCCCTGTGGCTGGTCGCGTGGGCGGCCGCCCTGGTCGTGGGCTTCATCACCAAGACTACCAACGACGTCTCCCGCGTCGTCGCGTTGACCCTGTTCGTCTGCGGCCTGCCGGCGCTGATGCTGGCGCACGCGGCGATGATCGGCCTCGTGCGCCGCGGCGTGACGCCGGCCTCCAGCTCGGTCAGCCGCGTCCACCTCGTCGGCTTCGAGGACGACATCGCCCGCTTCTACGCCAGCAACGAAGCCGACTCCCTCGGCCTGCGCGTCGTCGGCACGAGCTACCTCCGCCGAATCGACACCCGGGCCGACGCGGCGACCCGCCACGCCCAGATGTCCGAGGACCTCGACCTCGCGGTCTCCGTAGTGCGGTTCCTGCGACCCGACGACGTCTTCATCCTGGTGCCCTGGGCCGACACCGCCGAGGTCGAGCGCTGCATCGACGCGTTCCTTCGGGTGCCGGCGGCCCTGCACCTGCGCCCGGGCTCGGTGCTCGACCGCTTCCCCGACATGCAAGTCTCCCGCGTCGGCCGGCTCTCGGGCATCAACATCGGGCGCCGCCCCCTGAGCATTGCCGAGGTTCTGCTCAAGCGCATCCTCGACGTGACGCTCGCCACCATCGCCCTCTTTGCACTGAGCCCGCTGCTCGCGGCGGTGGCGGTTGCGATCAAGCTCGACAGTCCCGGCCCGGTGTTCTTCCGGCAGAAGCGCTACGGCTTCAACCAGCAGCCCTTCGGCGTGTTCAAGTTCCGCAGCATGAAGGTGGAATCCGACGCGGTGTTCAAGCAGGCCTCGCGCAACGATTCGCGGATCACCCGGGTCGGCGCCTTCCTGCGCCGCTCCAACATCGACGAGTTGCCGCAGATCCTCAACGTGCTGAAGGGCGAGATGTCGCTCGTCGGGCCGCGGCCGCACGCGCTCGCCCACGATCGCAGCTTCGAGCGACGCATCGCGCTCTACGCGCGGCGCCACAACGTCCGCCCGGGCATCACCGGCTGGGCGCAGGTCAACGGCCTGCGCGGCGAGACGCTGACCGATCTCGACATGGAGCGCCGGGTCACCCACGACCTGCACTACATCGACAACTGGTCGATCTGGTTCGACATCCAGATCATGTTCCAGACGGTGTTTTCGCGCCGCGCCTATCGCAACGCGTTCTGAGCGTTTCCAGGGTCTGATTTTCGGCGGCGCTGACTCCTGTCAGGCGGCTGATCCTACCATCCACGTCATCCTGAGGTGCGGACGAGAAGCGGAAGCCTCGAAGGAGCCCTCCAGGGATCGTGCGCGTTCTGCAGACCTCCTTCGAGGCCGGTGACGCGGCACCTCAGGATGAGGTGGTGGGTGGGAAGGGAGCGCATCGTCCGCCGCCGGCCGTCTCCCTCAATGCGCGTCGTCGCCCTGTCGCCCATGGCAGGCGCCGCACTCGCCCTCGACTTCGAGGATGCGGCTCGCGGGGCGGAAGCCTGCCCGCTCCAGGGTGCGGCCGAGCCCGGCTTCGATCTCCGGCGACGTGGTCTCGTCGATGCCGCCGCAGCTTCGGCAGATCAGGAACACCAGCCCCTCCCCGGCGCCGTGCTCGTGCGCGCAGGAGACGAACGCGTTGCGGCTGGCGATGCGGTGGACGAGGCCGTTCTCGGTGAGGAAGTCGAGCGCGCGATAGACCGACACCGCCGCCACCCGGCGCTCGGGCCCGCTGAGGCGCTCGGCGATGTCGTAGGCCCCCATCGGCTTGCCGGTCTCGGCGACGGCCTGGAGCACGTCGTGGCGCAGCTTGGTGAAGTGCAGGCTGCGGTCGCGGCAGAGCTTCTCGGCACGCGCCATGGTCGCGGCGGCGTGGTCGGCCCCGCACGCGCCTCCCTCGTGCCCGGCGTGGTCGTGCATTCCGCTCCTTGCGTCCCAGCCTTGGCGTCCCGACCGCGATTGAACGCTGCCGGTGTTACAGTGTATCACCGGAGATTATAGGCCGCGCACCCGGTCCGGGCAACGGATCGACGCCCGGCCTTCGCGCCCCTCGATCAAGATCGCCTCCCTTGAGACCCAGATCACGCCCGCCGGCTTCCTCGTCCGCGTCGCTGTTCCACAGCGGCTTGGCGTTCCGCCTCGGCCTGGCCGCCGCGCTCGCCGGGCCGCTGTGGCTGGCGATCGCCTGGACGCTCGGCACATGAGTGCGGGCGCGCCGACCCCCGGCGACATCCGCTTGAACTGCCTGACGCTCGGCTACGACCGGCATCCGGCGGTGCATCACCTCGACGGCACCATCCGCCGCGGCGACCTGCTCGCCCTGGTCGGACCCAACGGCGCCGGGAAGTCGACCCTGCTCAAGGGGCTGATCGGCGACATCCCGAGCCTCGACGGGCAGATCCTGCGTGGCATGCCGGCGCGCACCCTCGCCTACCTGCCGCAGGCCGACGAGATCGATCGCAGCTTCCCCTTGAGTGTCCTCGATCTCGCCAGCATGGGCCTGTGGCGGCGCTCCGGCGCTTGGCGCAGCCTGCTCGGCCATCGCGGCGCCGTCCAGCGGGCGCTCGAGGCCGTCGGCCTGTCCGGCTTCGAGGCGCGCCCGATCGGGACGCTCTCTGGGGGGCAGTTCCAGCGGGCGCTGTTCGCCCGCCTGATCCTGCAGGACGCGCAGGTGATCCTCCTCGACGAACCCTTCACCGGGGTCGACGCACGCACCACCGACGACCTGATCGCGCTGATCCGCACCTGGCACGGCGAGGGCCGGACCATCGTCGCGGCCCTGCACGACCTGGCGCAGGTGCGTGCGCATTTCCCAAAAACCCTGCTGCTCGCCCGCGAGCCGGTGGCCTGGGGCGCGACCGCGTCGGTGCTGTCGCCGCAGAACCTCGCCCGCGCCACCCGCCTGTCGGAGGCCTGGGACGAGGATGCCGCGATCTGCGCCCACGACCACGCTCAAGCCGCGGCGGGGCTCGACGCACCGGGAGGCGGGCACGACCACGCCCATGCCCACGAGCACGGGCATGGGCATGGACATCACCACTCGGCCTCCACCGAACAGCGCGAGACTGCGGCGTGATCGATCTCGTTGCGCCGTTCGTCGAGTTCGGCTTCATGCGCCGGGCGCTGGTCGGCTGCCTCGCCCTGTCGATCTCGGCGCCGCCGGTCGGCGTGTTCCTGATGCTGCGCCGGATGAGCTTGATGAGCGAGGCGATGAGCCACGCGATCCTGCCCGGCGCCGCGGTCGGGTTCCTCGTGGCCGGCCTGTCGCTGCCGGCGATGACGCTCGGCGGGTTGGTGGCCGGGCTCACTGTCGCGCTGCTCGCCGGCCTCGTCACACGCTCCACCGTGATCCGCGAGGATGCGAGCCTCGCCGCGTTCTACCTGATCTCGCTCGCCGCCGGCGTCCTGCTGGTGTCGCTGCGCGGATCGCAGATCGACCTGCTGCACATCCTGTTCGGCACGGTGCTAGCCCTCGACGACCCGGCGCTGCTGCTGCTCGGCGGCATCGCGACGGCGACCCTGTTCGGCCTCGCCCTGATCTACCGCCCGCTGGTGATGGAATGCGTCGACCCGCTGTTCCTGCGCACGGTGAGTCGCAGCGGCGGCCCGGTGCACTACGCCTTCCTCGGCCTGGTGGTGATGAACCTCGTCGGCGGGTTCCAGGCGCTCGGCACCCTGCTCGCGGTCGGCCTGATGCTGCTTCCGGCGATCGCAGCCCGGTTCTGGGCGCGCGACCTCGGCACGCTGATCCCGGCCTCGATGCTGATCGCGGTGCTGGCGAGCTTTTCCGGCCTCAGCCTGTCCTACCATCTCGACCTGCCGACCGGGCCGGCGATCGTGCTGGCGGCGGGTGCCCTGTATCTCGTGTCGATGCTGGCCGGCCCGCGCGGCGGTCTGCTCTACCGCCTCGTCAAGCCGAGACACCTCGAGGCGTGAACTCAAGCGATGCGATTCGGAGCGTTTCGGCTCAGAGGTGGAAGAGACTGATGATCCCTGCGACGATCGCGTAAGCGAAGCCGGCGTTGAGCAGCACGCCGAGGCTTCCGATCCCCAGCCCGACCAGCACCAGGATGCCGTCGCGCTCGACCAGCCCGAGGCCGACGAGGCAGACCGCGAGGCCGAGGGGAATCTGGCCGATCACCGGCGCCGCGACGATCAGGGCGAGCGACAGTGTCAGCAGCGCGATGCCCATGCCGCGCATGCCGAGCGCCGTCTCGAACACGCTGAGCCGCGGCCGCGACCACCGCTCCAGCCGCCGCAACACCGGCACGGCGCGCTTGACCGCGCGCTCCACGTCCTTTCGGGCGACCGAGCGCCCGAGCAGCGCCTTCGGCAGCCAAGGCGAGGATTTGCCGATCGCGATCTGCACCGCGACGAGGAGCAGCAGCAGGCCGCAGACCAGCGGGATCGGCGGCGGCATCGGCAGGCAGTTCGGCAGGCCGAGCAGCACCACCAGCAGCGCGAAGGCACGATCCCGCAAGACCGCGACGATGTCGCCGACGGTCAGGCGGTCCCCCTCCTGGTTGGCGAGAACCGTGAGGACGTCGGACGTTCGGGCACCGGAATACAAAACGTGGCCGCAGGTTGCTGTCCCGGCGCGGGCTCTAGCCGAGTTCCGCACCGCCGCCAAGCGCCGCTTCCCCGCGGCCGTGCGAGCGCGTCGGACGTCGATCGTTGATAGGCTGGCAAACCCACCTCAAAGAACATTTTCTTTCAAGTTGCTCGGCTTACGCATTTGCCGACTTGAAGTAAATTCGACGCCCATGAGGTTGATAAATCCACAACAGATCATCCCCGAAATGATGCCCGCAACGGAATCGAGAAGACGGCGGGTCACGCGACAATCATCATCGTCGCGTCGAAAGACTGAGATCTTGTTCCTGAATGAGGGGCGCGGCGTTGAGATGCCCGGCTGCATCGACGGGACGGCGGTGGATCGCTACGCGCGTGGCGGGCCTCGTGCTCGCAGTCACAGCGCCGGGATGTTCCACGGCGTGCGCGGGCGAGGTCGACACCCTCCTGTTCGGCAGCCTCGATGCGGGCGCAGCGAACTTCCTATCGGTCGGCGCCAAGGTCGCGCTCGACAGGCTCGATCGCCCGGGCTTCGCCGTGCTGGCGAGCGTCGGCGGGGGACGGCGCAACGAGACGCCCTGCGTCTGCGCATCGACGTCCGGGCCCGTGCGCCTGTCGCGCTACACCGCGCTCGGTGCGACGCTGGTCGGCTATCAATGGTTCTCCGAATGGGGCGTGGTTGCCCTCTACGCCGGCCCCGAAGGCGCCATCGAGGCCCTGATCGACGGCCGTAGCGAGGCGACGCTGCCGGTACAGTGGGGCCTGCGCCTGCACGGCGAGGTCTGGGCGCGCCCGACCGACGAGACCCTGGTCCAGGCCACCTTGGTGCTCGGCTCGGCCCGCGATTCGGCCTGGTCCCGGATCGGCCTCGGCTATCGCGCCTGGGGCGCCTACCTCGGTCCGGAGGCCAGCCTCTACGCCGACCGGTCCGGCTATACGAAGTGGAACGTCGGGCTCCACGCCACCGACTTCGCAATCAGCGCCTACAATTTTCGCGTCTCGGGCGGCGTCCAGATCGAGAGCAACGCACGGCGGCCGAGCCCCTACGTGGCTTTGTCGGTTTGGAGCCCGCTCCGATAGGCCGATATCAGAAGATGCGGAGCTGATCCTTCGAGCGCCTACCGGCCTCATCGGGAATCGCACGTGACGCGGACGGCGCGTCCGCGCTCAAGCCGTCGAGGAACGAGGCCGCATCGGATGCGATCTCGGCCTTGCGCGCCGGCGTCATCTTGGCGAGCGAGCGGTAGGGCATGGCGAGGCGCGGATTGCCCTCGAGCCGGTCGGCGTTGGCCATCAGGAAGTTCCAGTACAGGTAGTTGAACGGGCAGGCGTCCGGTCCGGCCTTCTTCGCCACGTCGTAGCGGCAGGCGCCGCAGTAATCCGACATCCGGTTGATGTAGGCGCCCGACGCCGCGTAGGGCTTCGAGCCCATCACGCCGCCATCCGCCCACAGCACCATGCCGTGGACGTTGGGAAGCTCGACCCACTCGTAGGCGTCGGCGAAGACGACGAGGTACCATTCCTCGACCTGGGCCGGCGCCAGGCCGGCAAGCAGAGCGAAGTTGCCGGTCACCATCAGGCGCTGGATGTGGTGGGCGTAGGCGTGCGCCCGGGTCTCGGACACGACCTGCGCCAGGCAGTTCATCTCGGTCTCGCCCGACCAGTAGAACCACGGCAGGTCGCGTGTCGCATCGAGCGCGTTGGTCTCGGCGTAGGCCGGCATCCGCGCCCAGTAGAGGCCGCGCACGTATTCGCGCCAGCCGAGGATCTGACGGATGAAGCCCTCCGCGCAATGGAGGGGCGCGGCGCCCTCGCGGTAGGCGCGCTCGGCGGCGCGGCACACCTCCTCCGCGGTGAGCAGGCCGGCATTGAGCGGTGGCGAGATCAGCGCGTGGTAGAGGAACGGCGCACCGGCCTTCATCGCATCCTGGTAGTCGCCGAAAGTCGGCAGCCCGTCGGCGATGAAGTGCTTCAGGGCGTCGAGGGCTTCGCCGCGGGTCACCGGCCATCCGAAGCCGTCGAGGTCGCCGAAATGCCCTGCGAAGTGGCGCTCTACGAGGGCGAAGACCTCGCGCGTCGTCGCGTCCGGCGCGAAGCGCAGGCGGTTCGGCACCGCGTGGTTCTTCGGTAGCTTCTTGCGGTTGTCGGCGTCGAAGTTCCACTGGCCGCCGACCGGCTCCTTGCCGTCCATCAGCAGCCCGGTGCGGCGGCGCATGCCGCGGTAGAACGTCTCCATGCGCAGCGCCCGCCGGTCGCCGGCCCAGTCGGCGAACTCGCGCCGCGGGCACAGGAAGCGGTTGTCGTCGCGGATCTCCACCGGCACGGCGAGGTCGTCGCGCCAGTCCTGCATCATCGCCCAGACGCGCCACTCGCCGGGCTCCGTCACCACGACCCGCGTGGGGGCGTGCCGGGCCGCCGCGCGTTCGAGTTCGCCGGTGAAGCTGCCCGTGTTGCCGGGATCGTCGAGGCGGACGTAGTCGACGGCAATGCCCTCGGCCTCGAGCTCGACCGCGAAGTGGCGCATCGCCGAGAACAGGAACGCGATCTTCTGCTTGTGGTGGCGGACGTAGGTCGCCTCCGCCATCACCTCGACGATCAGCACCACGTCCCCGTCGTCGAGGTCGACGAGGCTCGACACGCGGCGGTTGAGCTGGTCGCCGAGGACGAAGCGCAGGGTCTTGGCGCGAGGGGACTTTCGCGGGGCCGACTTTTGTGGAGCCAAGCGCCTCAGCCCTTGGTCCGCAACATCGAGCGGCCGCCGTCGGCGCCGATGATCTGCCCGGTGATCCAGCCGGCCTCGGCCGACACGAGGAAGGCGGCGAGCCCCGCGATGTCCTCCGGGGTGCCGAGGCGCTGGAGCGCATGCATCGCCGCGATACCCTGCGCCAGGGTGGCGTTGCCGGTGATCGCGGCCGCGAGCGGCGTCCGGGTCAGCGAGGGCGCCACCACGTTGATGCGCACGTGCGGCGCGAGCTCGGCGGCCAGCGACAGGGCGAGGCCCTCGACCGCGCCCTTCGCCATCGCGACGGAGGCATGCGCCGGAAAGCCCTGCGCCACCGCTACGGTGGAGAACAGCACGACGCCCGCGCCCGCCTCGCCGGCGCCGGCCTTGAGCGCGCCGGCCGCGGCCTGGATCGCTGAGAAGGCGCCGAGGGCATTGATGCGGAAATCCGCCTCGGCATCCGCCCGCGTCAGGCGAGCGAGCGGGCGCAGGTTGATCGTGCCGACCGCGTAGACGAGCCCGGCGAGGGCGTCGCCGGCCTCCGCCGTCGCCTGCGCGAAGAAGTCCGGGTCGGTCACGTCGCCGGCCGTCACGGTGGTCTCGCCGAGCTCCGCCGCGGCGGCGTCCAACCGGCTGCGGTCGCGCGCGGCGAGGTGCAGGCAGAAGCCGCGGTGCCGGAGGGCGTCCGCCGTCGCCCGGCCGATGCCGCCGGTGCCGCCGTAGATCAGAACCCGTCGCATGCTCGCTCCCCCGTCCATGGCACAGAACGTCCATTGGCCCAGAACGTCCCTTGGCGCCGAACGCCCCTTGTCGGTGGAGACGGTTCGGCAAGATGAAGTTAAGGCATCGTGGTGGAGGGGGGAGTCGGCGGCGGTCGGCGCGGCCGTTCCACAAGGTCGCATCCCGTTGGGACAGCCGGAGAATCCAGGCCCATGAAGTTCGCCTTCGCCGGCATCGATTTCCTCGGCGGCGTGTTCGAGGGCCTGATCGAGGCCGGCTGGACACCGATCAAGCTGTTCACCCGCCCCTGCGACGGCCTCTACGATCACAACGACGTGGTGGTGGCGCGCGCCCGCCAGCTGCGGGTGCCGATCCAGCTCTCGCGCCTGCGCGCGTCGGATCTCGATGCGCTGAACGCCGCCCACGGGCGCGACTGGGCGCTCGTCGTCGCCGGCTATCCCTGGCTGATCACCGGGTGGCGCACCCGCGCCGCCTTCGGGCTGAACATTCACCCCTCGCCGCTGCCGACGGGGCGCGGCCCCTACCCGCTGTTCCGGGCGGTGGAGGAGGGCTTCGAGACCTGGGGCGTGACCGCCCATGTGCTCGCCGAGGACGGCTTCGACACCGGCGACATCCTCGCCCAGGACCTGTTCCCGCTCGACACGCTGGAGAACCACGAGACGCTGCTGGCCAAGTGCCAGATGGCGGCGCAGCGCCTCGCCATCGGGCCGCTCGGGCGCGAGTTGCCGGCGCGGTGGCGGCGGCCCGAGCCGCAGGGCGACGGCTCGTACTGGGCACGCGCCAGCGACGTCGACCGCACCCTCGACTTCCGCGCCGACGTCGCCGCGATCCTGCGCCGGGTGCGGGCCTTCGGCACGATCGAGACGCTGGCGCGCCTCGGCGACGCCCGCGTCTACGTCGCCGAGGCCGCGGGTTGGCGCGAGGCGCACAAGCATGCGCCCGGCACGGTCGTCCACCGCCACAGGCGCCACGTGGTGGTCGCGGCCCGCGACGGCTTCATCCAGATCACGCGCTGGTCGCCGGTGGGCGTCGCCGAGGCCGAACAGATCGGACGATGACGGGGATGGCGCGGCGCGGCGGAGACAATAGTGAGGCCGGCCAAAACGGCTCGGGCAAGAACGGCTCGGGCAAGATGGTCCGCAAGGGCGACCTGCCGACGAAGATCTGCGCGCAGTGCGGGCGCCCCTTCACCTGGCGCAAGAAGTGGGAGCGGGTGTGGGACGAGGTTCGCTACTGCTCGGATCGGTGTCGAAGCGAGGCGAAGAAGGCCTGAGCGCTCAAGGCGTCTTTAACCGCGACCGATGGCGATGCGCGCGAAGACCCTTTGCAGCGACAAGAATCTAGAGGCGTGCCAGCATGTCCGGCGTGTCGACGTCGAGGGCCGTTCCGGGCTCGCCCGGAACCTCAAGCACGTCGATGCGGCCCTTCAGCAACGGGCCGGCGCCGTGGTCGCCTGACAGGCCTGCGAGGGCGTCGGCGAGTACCCGCCGGTCGAGCAGGACCGGGTTGCCGCGGCGCCCTTCGACCACCGGCGCGATCGCGGCCGGCGCCGGTCGCGCCGCGCGGTAGGCGGCGACGAGGCGATCGATCTGCCCCGGCGTCACCCGGGGCATGTCGCCGAGCAGGATCACTGCGGCGTCGGTCCCGGGCGGCAACGCGGCGAGCCCGGCCCGCAACGAGGTCGAGAGGCCGTCGGCGAAGGCGGCGTTCTCCACGAACGCCACGTCGAGCCCGTTGAGCGCCGCCCGCACCGCCGCGGCATGGGCGCCGAGCACCACCACGACCGGGCGGGCCTTCGCCGCGAGCGCGGCGTCCGCGGCGTGGCGCACCAGCGGCTTGCCGTCGAGTTGAGCGAGCAGCTTGGGTTCGGCTCCGAACCGCGTCCCGCGCCCGGCGGCGAGCAGGACGGCGCCGACGGCAGCCTCAGGCATCGTCGGCCGCGCTCGGCTCGCCGGACCGGGGCTGGGGCCGCGACACGATCTCCATCAGGAGGCCGCCGACGCCCAGCGCGACGATGTCGGCGCGGGTGACGGGCAGGTCGGCGAGCAGGCGGTGCAGCACCCAGTCGAAGCCGTTCTCCTTGGGCGAGCGGGCGCAGCCGGGCGCACCAATCACCGGCACGTCCCGGCACGCGCCGAGCAGCAGCAGGTTCCCGGGATCGACCGGCATGCCGAAATGGACGACCGCGCCGCCGGTCGCCTCGATGCCGGCCGGGATGACATCGCGCCGGTCGGCGATGGCGGACGCGCCGAACACGATGACGAGGTCGGCGCCTTCCTGGTCGATCGCCGCGGACAGGGCGTCGGCGACCACGGTGGCGGAATGCGGCACTCGGATGTCGGCGACGATCTCCGCACCCGTAGGCGCGAGCCGCGCGGCGAGCGCGGACAGCGTGCCGTCGATCGTCGTCTCCTTGAGGCTCGGCAGCCGCGTCGAGACCACCCCGACCCGGCGCCGACGGTAGGGTGCGACCCGTAGCGCCCCGGGCGACGCGGCGGCGCAGGCGCGCGCCAAGGCGTCTCCCGCCACCGCGTAGGGGATGATCTTGATGGTCGCGACCATCTCGCCGGCGACGAGGGGCTTGAACGGCGGCAGCGTCGCGGCGGTGATCGCCTCGTCGACGCCGTTGACCGCGTCGATGCCCGCGCGATCGACCACCAGCACGCCGGCTTCGTTCGCGAACAGGTTGCAGCGCCCGGTGAACGGCGCCTCGCTGCGCAGGCCGGCGCCGGCGAGGTGCCGCGCCAGCGTTTCGGCGGCCGCGTCCTCGCCGACGTCGCCGGGTTCGAGGGCGACGGCGACGAGGTCGCGCACGCCCTCGGCTTCGAGCCCGGCCACGGTCTCGGCCAGGATCGTCCGGCCCTTGCGCAGGGTCGCGCCGCCGGCCTTGATGGTGTGGGCCGCGATCAGGCCGAGGGCCGCTTCGACCGGAACCGGCCCGAACTTCACGAGGCCGCCTCGCGCGGCGCCCGCCGCAGGGCGGCGACCACCTGGGCCAACACCGAAAGCGCGATCTCGGCCGGGCTCACGGCACCGATGGCAAGCCCGATCGGCGCGCGGATGCGCGCCATCTGCGCCTCGGAGAAGCCGGCCTCGATCAACCGCACCGCCCGCGCCGCGTGGGTTTTCCGCGAGCCCAGGGCCCCGATGTAGAAGCATTCGGCAGACAGCGCCGCCTTGAGCGCCGGATCGTCGATCTTCGGATCGTGGGTGAGCGCGGCGAGCGCGCAGTAGCGGTCGAGCGGCGGCACCGCGCCGCCGAACGCTGCCTCAGGCCAATCCGCGACCAGTTCGACCCCGGGAAAGCGCTCCGGGCTGGCGAATGCGGTGCGCGGGTCGATCACCGTCACCGCGAGGTCGAGGGCGGCGGCCATCGGCACAAGCGCCTGGGTGATGTGCACCGCGCCGACCACGACGAGGCGGACCGGCGGCACCTGCACCGTGAGGAACAGCGTGCGGCCGCCGGCCTCGATCAGGCCGCTGCGGCCGGCGGCGAGGTGACGGCCGAGGGGTTCGGCGAGGGCGTCGCCGGCGATGTCGGCTTCCCGCACCAGGCGCTGCGTGCCGTCCGCGATATCGGTGACGAGGATCGCGGCGCGGCGTCCGGCGCGCTCGGCGTTCAAGCCTTCCAGGATGTCGGCGCGCATGGTCAGTCGATCCGCTCGACGAAGATGCGGATACGACCGCCGCAGGAGAGCCCGACCCGCCACGCGGTCTCGTCGGCGACGCCGAACTCGATCACCCGCGGCTTGCCGTCGGCGATCGCGTCGGCGGCTTCGGTGATCACCGCGCCCTCGACGCAGCCGCCGGAGACCGAGCCGAGGAAGTTGCCGTCTTCGTCGACGACGAGGTGGCTGCCGACCGGGCGCGGAGCCGAGCCCCAGGTCTCGATCACGGTGGCGAGCGCCACCGCGCGGCCGTCGCGGCGCCAGGCCGCGGCGGTGTTGAGGATGTCGGATTCGGTCGAGATCATCGGCGTGCCTCGGCAAGGCCGCGCGTCGGCCCGTGGGTGCGAGAGCCCGATCCGCGGGCCGCACGGTTCAGGTATGGCATCGCGGGCCGGGCGCAAGGCGCCGGCGACGGCGCCGTCGCGCGGAGTGAGGGACGGCGCGAGCCTCAGCGCCCGCTGCGCCGGGTCGCCACGGTGGCCAGCGCCGCGAGGTCCTTGTCGCCGTCGCCATGCGCGATCGCGTCGATCAGGCTGTCGCGCAGCACCCCGGCGAACGGCATCGGCACGTTCGCCGCCTCCGCCGCGCGGAGGACGAGGCCGATATCCTTGGCGCCGAGCCTGAGCCCGAAGCCCGGCGGCTCGTAGCGGCTCGCCGAGATGGAGGCGCCGTAGCCCTTGTAGACCGGCGAGGCGAACAGCGTGCCGGTGAGCATCGTCAGCAGGTCGGCGGCCGGCACGCCGTGCCCCTCGGCGAAGGCGGCGGCCTCGCCCATCGCCTCGATGGCGGAGACCAGCATGAAGTTGCCGGCGAGCTTCACGGCGTTGGCCTGATGCGGCTCGGTGCCGAAACGCCACGTCTTCGTGCCCATCGCGTCGAGGAGCGGACCCGCGCGCTCGATCGCCGCGGCATCGCCTGCTGCGACGATGTTGAGCGCGCCGGCCGCGGCCGCGTCGGGCCGCCCGAACACCGGGGCGCCGACATAGGCGATGCCGGCCCGCGCGTGGATGGCCGCGAGTTCCTGCGCCAGGGCGACCGAGATCGTGCTCATCGACAGGTGCAGCCCCGGCCGGCCGGCGCCGTCGAGCAAGCCGCCCTCGACGATCACGGAGCGCAGGGCGGCGTCGTCCGAGAGCATGGTGATGGCGGCGTCGCCCGCGAACGCTTCGGCCGCGGTTCCTACCGGCGTGGCGCCCACGATCTCCTGCGCGACGCCCGGCGAGCGGTTCCAGACCCGGACCGTGTGCCCGGCCTCGATGAGCTTGGCCGCCATGGCGCGCCCCATGCGCCCGAGCCCGATGAAACCGACGTCCATGCTGTGCTGCCTTTCGATGCCTCTCGGCCTCAACGCCGCTCGCGCGCCTGCGATGCAGGCCGCGTCGCTCATTCCGCTGCGGCGGCGATCCGGGTCTCGATGCGCTCGGGCGCGACGGCGGCTGCCAGCGGCAGCTCGATCGCGGCGGCGAGGCCGCCTTCGGGGCGGTTCGTCAGGGTCAGCCAGCCGTCGTGCGATTCGACGATGGCGAGCACGATCGACAGGCCGAGGCCGAAGCCGCTGGCGTCGTTGAGGTTGCGCGCCCGGTCGCCGCGCACGAACGGCTGCAGCATGGCGTCGCGCTCGGAATCCGGGATGCCGGGGCCGGTGTCGCCGACGACGATGCGGACGCCGCGCGGCGTCTGCTCCATGGCGAGGCGGGCGCCGCCGCCGTACTTCACCGCATTGTCCACGAGGTTCGTGATCGCGCGCTCGAGCTCGTCCGGCCGGCCGCGCACCAGCACGTGCCGGCTCTGCGTCACCGCGACGTCGGCGCCGACGTCGAGGAAGCCGTCGCAGACGGTCTGCACCACCGAGGCGAGGTCGATGAGCGTCCGCGCGCCCGCCGCGCCGCCCTGCCCGTCGCGGACGAAGGAAAGGGCCGCCTCGACCAGCGCGTTCATCTGGTCGAGGTCGCGCAGCGTCATGGTGCGGGCGTGATCGTCGTCGATGAATTCCGCGCGCAGGCGCAGCCGCGTGATCGGGGTGCGCAGGTCGTGGCTGATCGCGGCCAGCATCTGCGTGCGGTCGTCGATCAGGCGCCGCACCCGGTTGCGCATCCGGTCGAGGGCGCGCGAGACGGCGATGACCTCCTGCGGGCCGGCTTCAGGCAGGGCCGCGTGGTCGTCGCCGGTGCCGAAGGCTTCGGCCGCGCCCGCGAGCCGCGCCAGCGGCGCCGTCAGCGCCCGCGTCGCCCAGACCGAGAGCAGGGCCAGGGTGAGGGCGAGGAAGATCACGGTGAAGATAATCGCGCCCTCGTGCGGCGGGCGCAGCGGGTCGTCCGGCAGGCTCGCCTGCAGCCGCGCGCCGTTCGGCGTCGCGATACCGAGCCGGAGGTAGCCCGCCTTGCGGATCTCGGGCGTGCCGATGTCGACCACGGTGAGCGCCCGGCCGAACCCGTTCCGCAGGCGGCGGACGACCGGACGGTCGGAGCCGTCGTCCGTCGGCGCGGCCTCACTCCAGGGGGCGATCTGGAGGTTCGGCACGCTGCGGGCCGCGTTCGCGAGGAGAGTCGCACGGTCCTGGGGCGCCGCCGAGTCGAGCAGGCGCGCGACGATCGCGAGGCGGCCGGCCGCGACGCCGGGGTGGTCGTCCGGCCGCCACGGCTCGCGCAGAAGCACGAAGGCCGTGGTCGCGACCGCGTGGGCGACGACGATCGCCGCGACGACGAGGAGCGCGATCTGCCCGGCGACGCTGCGCGGCCGCAACCGCGCCCTGATGCCACCGAAGCTCATGTGAACCTCATGACCGGGTCACGTCCGGCGTGAACAGGTAGCCGCCGGAGCGGATCGTGCGGATGATCTCGGGATTGCGCGAATCCCGCTCGATCTTCTGGCGGATGCGGCTGACGAGCACGTCGATGCTGCGCTCGAACGGGCCGGCGCTGCGCCCCTGCGTCAGGTCGAGGAGCTGGTCGCGCGAAAGCACGCGGCCGGGGCGCAGGCACAGGGCGTGGAGCAGGTCGAACTCCGCGCCGGTGATCGAGATGCGCGCGCCCTCCGCGCTCAGCACCTGCCGCAGGGAGACGTCCAGCGTCCAGCCGACGAAGTGCATCCGGCGCACGCCCTCCTCCTCCGCCACCTCGTTGCCGGTGCGGCGCAGGACGGCACGGATGCGCGCGAGCAGCTCGCGCGGGTTGAAGGGTTTCGCGAGGTAGTCGTCGGCGCCGATCTCGAGGCCGACGATACGGTCGATCTCCTCGGCCTTGGCCGTGAGCATCAGGATCGGGATCGCGGAATTCTCTCTCAGGCGGCGGCACAGGCTGAGGCCGTCCTCGCCCGGCAGCATCAGGTCGAGGACGATGAGGTCGACCCGGCCGTCGACGAGCGCGCGGTCCATTTCGGCGCCGTCGCCGGCCAGCGTCACGCGGCAGGCGTTGCCGCGCAGGTAGCGCGCCACCAGGTTCGCGATCTCGCGGTCGTCCTCGACGATCAGGATGTGCGGGTTGGCGGGCGCGTTCATCGGCGGCGGTCGTCTTCGGTCACGTCCCGACGGGACTTCGCCACCCCTTATGGCCCGGGACGGGCGACAATCGAAGACGGGTCCCGGCAGCAAATTTGTAACGGCGTGTTTCCGCCGGTTCCCCTGGCGACGTGCATTTCGCGCGCGCAAGACGACGACGCAGCGACATCGCGCGAGAGCTTGCGCGCGCCGCCCTCAGTACCCGCGGGTTCTGTCGACGCCCGCCGGCACCTGCCCGGTGCTGCGGAAGGCCGCCACCGCGGCTGCGACCACCGCGGCCGCGGACGCCTCGTCCGTCGGCGCCGCGACGTGGGGCAGGACGGTCACGTCCGGACGGGTCCAGGCCGGGTGTTCCGGGGGCGGCGGCTCCTGCGTGAACACGTCGAGCACCGCATGCCCGACCTGCCCCGCGTCGAGGGCCTGCCACAGGTCGGCCTCGACGAGGTGCGCGCCGCGCCCGAAATTGATCACGCCGGCGTCCGGCGCCAGCCGCGCGAAGGCGTCGGCATCGAGGATGCCGCGCGTCTCGGTCGTGAGCGGCAGCAGGTTGACCAGGAACGCCGCGCCGTCCAGCGCCGCCGCGAGGCCGTCGCGGCCCGCATGCATGGCGACGCCCGGCATCGCGGCGCCCGACCGGCTCCAGCCGCGGACGGGGAAGCCGAGCCCGCGCAGCAGCGCCGCCGAGGCGCGACCCATCTCGCCCATGCCGAGGATCGCCACCGGGCGCTGCCCGGCGGCGCGGGCCGGATGCTGGCGCCATTCCCGCCGGCGCTGCTGCGCAGCGTAGACGGGAAGATCGCGGTGCAGGGCGAGCACGGCCGCCGCGACGGTTTCGGCCATCGCGCGGGCCAGGGTCGGATCGACGAGCCGGACGACCGGCACCGGCGGTAGCGTCGCGTCCTGCAACAGGCGCTCGACCCCGGCCCACAGGCTGTGGACCCAGGCTAGGGCCGGCAGGCCGGCGAGCGCCCCCGGCGGCGGGTTGGCGACGATCGCGATGGTGACCGCCGACCGGTCGAAGGCGTCGGCGGCGGTGACGAGGCGCTCGTCCGGCATCGCGCGGGCCAGCGCCTCGCGCCAGGCGGCTTCCTCGTCGGGCGGCTGGCTGGTGGCGAGCAGGATGGGAGCGGTCATGCGGAGCGCCTCGATCGGTCGGCAGGGTCGCCTTGCCTTCTACGGCAAGCGCGCGGGGCTGCCAGCGATGGGGCGCACGGCTTCTGCCCTTTCCATACCGGAGGATCGCGCCACATGTCCGGGAGACCCGAGAACCTTGCCAGCCGCGAGCGAAGAATGGCCAAGCCCGTCCATGCGATGATCCGCGTCCGCGATGAGACGCGCTCCGTCGCCTATTACGAGACGGCCTTCGGGCTCGGGGTGTCCGACCGCTTCGACTTCCCGGATTTCACGTTGGTCTACATGCGCGCGCCGGACTCGCCGTTCGAGATCGAGCTGACGGTGAACAAGGACCGGACCAAGGCCTACGACCTCGGCGACGGCTACGGCCACGTCGCCGTGGTGGTTGAAGACCTAGCAGCCGAGCATGCCCGCTTCACCCGCGAGGGGCTTCCGGCCACCGACGTGAAGACCCTCAAGCACGGCGACGCCGAACTCGGGACGTTCTTCTTCGCCACCGACCCCGACGGCTACAAGATCGAGGTGATCCAGCGCGGCGGCCGCTTCGCCTGACTGTTGTCCTGATCCTTCGCCCGAACCGATGAGACCTTTGACCCGCATGAACGGCCCGACCCGCATCGTCTGCCTCCGACATGGCGAATCGACTTTCAACGCCGCCCACCGCGCCACTGGCCGCGATCCCGACCACCGCGACGCCCGCCTCACCCCGCGCGGCCAGGGGCAGGCGCGCGCGGCGCGGGCGGCGTTGGCCGAGATCCCCTTCGACCTCGTGGTGGTGTCGCCCCTGACACGGGCGATCGAGACCACGGCGCTGGCCTTCGCCGACCATCCGGCCGAGCCGAAGATCCTGGTCGAGGTGCTGCACCGGGAGTGCCAGGAGAGCAGCTGCGACGTCGGCCGGGTCGCCTCGGAGATCGCGGCGGAATTCCCGCATCTCGATGTCGGGCACCTTCCCGAGGTGTGGTGGCACGCCGAGGAGGGCGTCGAGGACGGCCGGCATCCTGTCGAGCCGCGGCACCTGTTCGACCAGCGCGTCGCCGGCTTCCGCGAATGGCTGCGGGCGCGTCCGGAGGCGACCATCGCGGTGGTCGGCCACGGCACGTTCTTCTTCCACCTGACCGGGATCTGGCTCGACAACTGCGAGACCGTGGAGCTCGACCTGGACGCGGCCTCCGCAGCCGCCTGAGGCGCGGCGCCGCTCAGGCGTGGGCGACCGCCCGCGCGGCATCGAGGCGGCCCCGGGCGGCGATGAGGTCCACGTCCGGCGCCTGACGCCCGATCCCCAAGGCGTCGTCGAGGATGTCGACCGCCAGGCTCCAGGCGCCGGGCACGAACGCCGCCGCACCCTCGGCGATCTCGGCGGCGCAGCGCGGGTCGTCGGCGGCGCGGATCGCCGCGGTCGCCGTGCGCGAGACCGCCGCCGCCAGCGCCCCGGCGATCCAGGCCTGACGCCCCGAGGCGGCCTGCGCCCGCGCGCCGCCTTGCCATGCGGCCGAGCGCGCGGCGGCCAGCGCCTCGTCGATGTCGCCCGCGGCGGCGCAAAGGACGGCGAGGTCGACGAGCCCGGCCTTTTCCAGCAGCGGCGGCAGCAGGCGGCGGATGCTCGCCAGCGCCAGGAACACCGTTCGCTCGATCTCGACCGCGGGCAGGTCGGCCGATCCCGACAGGCGCAGGACGAAGGCCATCAGCCGGTGGCGCTCGGCGTCCGGCATCGCGTCGTTGAGGCCGAGCGCATAGGCCGCGAGCGGGCGCGAAAAGCAGGGCGGGCAGTCGTCGCTGGACCGGATCGCGCGATAGGGCAGGCCAGCGGCGACGAGGGCGGCCTCGTTGATGCAGGTGCCGCCGTCGGGCCCCGGAAACGGGTGCGAGCCGGAGAGCAGCCGCCAGTTCAGGATGTGGTCGAACCCTGCCATGCGAAACCTTCGAGCTGCCGGGAATCGTGTCCGGGAGCGAGCGTGGCACGCTGGCGTTGGGTTGGCGAGGGGGCGATCAGCCGCCGACGTCGAGCGCGACGCCCGACAGCATCGCCAGCCCGAGCACCAGCACGAAGGCGCCGGCCAGAAGCTCGAGGGCGCCGAGCGCCAGGATGCCGGCCCGTCCGCGGCCGCCGGCCAGGCGCAGGGCGGCGCCCTTGGCGAAGACGGCGAGGCTCGCGAGCGCACCGGTGGTGAGCGCGGTGCCGAGCGCCATGGCGAACACGGCGAGGATGCCGGCCGCCAGCATCCCCTGCGCGGCGGCGAAGACCAGGATCAGCACCGCCCCGGCGCAGGGGCGCGAGCCGGCGGCGACCACGATGGCAACGCGTTCCCGCCAGGTATCGAGGGATTCGAACGCCCGCGCGTCGGCGAGGCGGGCATGGCCGCAATTCGGGCCGCAGCCGCCCGGCGCGCCGAGGTCGGCGAGCCGCCCGGCCTTGCGCCAGGTCACCGCGAGGCCGATCGCCGCGACGAGGGCGAAGCTCGCGATCTCGATCGCGTTGCCGGCCTGCGTCATGCCGGCGGCGGTGGCGCCGAGGACGAGGCGGCCGGTGCCGACGATCGCGATCGCGACCAAAGCCTGCAGAACCGCGGCGGCGAAGCTGAGGCCGAAGCCGCGGCGCAGGGCTCGCTCGCCGGCGAACAGGTAGCCGGCGATGACGGCCTTGCCGTGCCCAGGGCCGGCGGCGTGGAAGACGCCGTAGGCGAAACCGAGGGTGACCAGCGGCGTCCAGTCGCCGCCGCCCTTGATCGCGGCGAGCGCGGCCTGGAGGCTCCGCGAAAAGCTCGATTGGATCGCCAGGAGCCAGCCGCCGAGCCCGGTCGCCGAGGGCGCGGCCTCGCGGAAGCCGATCCCGAACGGAGACCGCGGCGGTGGCGTCGCGAGGCCGGGCGCCACGAGCCAGACCAGAAGCGCGAGGACCAGGGCCGCGACGCCGATCGCGGCGGCGACCAGCGAAAGCCGCAGCGGCAGGCGCCGGGCCGGCGGGACAGCTAGCGCGGCGCCTACGGACACGCGACCAGCACCCGGTTCGCGAACTGCACGCCGTAGCCCGAGGCCGCCGTCAGCGCCTCGAAGAACGCCTCGCTCATGCCCGGCGATCCGGCCTCCGCCGTCTTCGGCTCGGGCGTCTTGGGCCGCGTCACCGTGGCGGCGCAGCCGGCGGGCGCGCCGACGAGCGTCGCCGCGTCGGGCGCCTCCGACAGGCCGAAGAAGACGAAGTAGGTCGGGTCGTAGACTTCGAGCGCCAGCACGCCGCGCCCCTGCGACGGCGGCGTCTTCAGCGGCAGGCGGAAGCTCAGGGTGAGGCTGTCGCCCTCCATCGCCATCCGCGGCTCGACCGGGTCGGCGAAGGCCTGTTCCTTGCCGCCGACCTTCAGCTTGGTGAAGTAGCCGAATTCGGCGAGGTTGCCGGTGTTCTCGGTGGCGAGGGTCTGCAGCTCGTCCGGCGTGAGCTTGCCGTCCTTGTTCGCGTCCAGCCCCTGCGTGACGAAGGCCGTGTAGGCGGCGTCGAACGTCCAGACGTTGCGCACGGCGACGACCTTGCCGTCGGCGTAGGCGATCTCGGCCTTTGCCGTCACCCAGACGTGCGGATGGGCCGCGGCGGGCAGGGTCGCGAGCGCCAGCAGCGCGGCGGCGAGGGCAGGACGAAGGATCGCGAGATTCGGCTTCATGCGGGTCGGACGCTCGCGGCGCTGAGGTGAAGGATCCGTTAAGCGCATGTCTTGTCGGCATCCGCTGGGGCGAAAGCGAGGCGAACCGCAACGGGGAAGTCCCGCGGGAGGCGACGCCGAATCCGATGTCGGCCGGGCGCCCGGCGGCATCGTCGTCATGGCCTTGGCGACGCGATCGTATTACCCGGGCGAACCAGATGTCGGCCGCCCGCGCCCGCCGGGTCCCGCGCCATTCGGCGCGACCGTCATCCAACCGTCACGACGGCGTCGCAGGCAGGCGCCGACCCACTACGCCAGAGGCACGCCATGGACTTCCACCGCCGATTCACCGTGCTGATGTGCGCGCCGGCCTTCGATCCGGACGACCTCGAAGGCGTCCGCGTCGCGCAGATCGTCACGGCGGTCGAGGGCCGCGGCTTCGAGGTGATCCGCGCGCGTCGCGTCGAGGACGCGGCGATCGCCGTCCAGACCGACGCCGCGATCGGCTGCATGGTCGTCGACTGGGGCAAGCGCGGCCTCGACGGCAAGGCGGCGTCGCTGATCGACATGATGCGCCGGCGCGGGCTGGAGATGCCGATCGTCATCCTCGTGCGCCGCAAGCGCCTGGAAGACATCCCGGTCGAGTTGCTCGACTTCATCGACGGCTACATCTTCCTCGCCGAGGAGACGCCCGAGTTCATCGCCCGCGGCCTCGTCTCCCGCGTGACGCAGTATGCCGAGACCCTGAAGACGCCGTTCTTCGGCGCGCTCGTCGACTACGCCGAGAAGGGCAACCAGCTCTGGACCTGCCCGGGCCACAACGGCGGCATCTTCTACAACCGCTCGCCGATCGGGCGGATCTTCGTCGAGCATCTCGGCGAGGCGATCTTCCGCGACGACTTGGACAACTCGGTCCTCGACCTCGGCGACCTGCTGACCCACGAGGGTCCGGCGTTGAGGGCGCAGAAGGAGGCCGCCCAGATCTTCGGGGCGGAGAAGACCTACTTCGTCCTCAACGGCACCTCGGCCTCGAACAAGGTGGTGCTGGGCTCGCTGGTGGCCGAGGGCGACCTCGTGCTGTTCGACCGCAACAACCACAAGGCGGCCCACCACGGCGCGCTGATGCTCGCCGGCGGCATCCCGATCTTCCTCGAGACCGACCGCAACGCCTACGGCCTGATCGGCCCGATCTACCACGAGGCCTTGGACGAGCAGGCCATTCGCGAAAAAATCCGCCGCAACCCGCTGGTGGAGGACAAGGAGGCCTGGCGCCGCGAGCGCCCGTTCCGCGTCGCGGTGATCGAGCAGTGCACCTACGACGGCACGATCCTCGACGCGCAGGGCGTCGTCGAGAAGATCGGCCACCTGTGCGACTACATCCTGTTCGACGAGGCCTGGGCCGGCTTCATGAAGTTCCATCCGCTCTTCGTGGGCCGGTTCGCCATGGGGCTGAAGGGGCTCGACGAGACCTCCCCCGGCATCATCGCCACGCAATCGACCCACAAGCAGCTCGCGAGCTTCAGCCAGGCCTCGCAGATCCACACCAAGGACGGTCATATCCGCGGCCAGACCCGACGCGTCGAGCATCGCCGCCTCAACGAGAGCTTCCTCGTCCACGCCTCGACCTCGCCGTTCTACCCGATCTTCGCCTCGCTCGACGTCGGCGCGCAGATGATGAAGGGCCGGTCCGGCATGATCCTGTGGGACGACACGATCCGCCTGGGGATCGAGTGGCGCAAGAAGGTCCGCGCCATCCGCCGCGAGTTCGAGGAGAAGGAGGGCGATCCGAGCCGGCGCTGGTTCTTCGACCCCTTCGTCCCCGACGTGACGCCCGGCCCCGACGGCGTCGACGTGCCGTGGGAGAGCCTGACGACGGACGTGCTCGCCTCGGACCCGAAGCACTGGGAGCTGCGTCCCGGCGCGCGCTGGCACGGCTTCACCCATGTCGGGCCCGAGACCTCGCCCGGCTACGCCATGACCGACCCGAACAAGCTCACGGTGCTGACGCCGGGCTTCGACCGGGCGACTGGGGAATACGCCGCCCACGGCGTGCCGGCGCCGATCGTCGCGCAGTACCTGCGTGAGAACCGGATCGTCGCCGAGAAGAACGACCTCAACTCGCTGCTCTTCCTGCTGACGCCCGGCGTCGAATCGTCCAAGGCCGGCACGCTGATCTCGGGGCTCGTCGCCTTCAAGCGCCTGCACGACGACAACGTGCTGCTGGAGGACGCGATGCCTGAGTTCGTGCGGCGGCGGCCGAACCGCTACCGCGGCATCCGCCTGCGCGACCTCTGCGCCGACTTCCACGCCTTCCACCGCGAGCACGGCACCTCGGCGCTGCAGCGCAAGCAGTTCCAGCCGCAGCACCTGCCCGAGATGGTGATGGCGCCCAAGGCCGCGGCCCAGATGTTGACGCGAAACAACGTCGACTTCGTGCCGATCGCGGAGGCCGAGGGCCGTGTGGCGACGACCTTGCTTCTGGTCTACCCGCCCGGGATCGGCACGGTGCTGCCCGGCGAGCGGATCGATGAGCGGGCCAAGCCGATGCTGGACTACTTCAAGATGTTCGAGCGCTCCGCCAACCTGTTCCCCGGCTTCGAGGCCGAGATCCAGGGCGTCTACCGGCAGGTCGAGCCGGACGGGCAGATCCGCTTCCACACCTACGTCATGCGCGAGGCGCGCTGATGGAGGACGCCGCGGCGCCGGGCGCCCTCGCGACGCCAGAGCCGGCCGCGCCCTGCGCCGACATCGTCATCCGCCCCTCATCGGACGGCGACCTCGCGGCGATGGTGGCAATCTACGAGCACCACATCCGCCGCGGCGTCGGCGACGTCGGCGACTTCGAGGAGGACCGGCTGCTGCCGGACGACCTGCGGCGGCGGCGCAAGACCATGCGCAAGAAGCGCCTGCCCCACCTCGTCGCCGACCGGAACGGGCAAGTCGCGGGCTACGCCTACGCGGTGCCGTTCCGCAAGCGGCCGGCCTACCGCTACACCCTGAAGCACTCGATCTACGTGCATCCCGAGCATCTGCATGCCGGCATCGGCCGGCGCCTGCTGCCGGCGCTGATCGAGGCCTGCGCCGCGGGCGGCTACCGGCAGATGATCGGCTACATCGATTCGGAGAACGCGGCGTCGCTGCGCCTGCACGAGGCTTGCGGATTCGTCCGCGTCGGCCACCTGCCGGCGGTCGGCTACAAGTACGGCCGCTGGAGCGACAGCGTCATGGTGCAATGCGCCCTCGGCTCCGGCTCCGACGACCAGCCCTCGACCTGGCAGAAGCCGGTGGAGGCGCTGGTGGCGGGGCACGACTGGACGGGGAAGTAGCCGCCCAGGGGTTGGTGCGCTGCGGCGAACTCCACGGCGGGCGGAACGTTGTTCCGGCATCGAGGCGCCGGCGTTGGTGATGGCGCCGCTCGACATTCACCGCCAAGGATTCGCATGTCCCGCTCCGACAGCCCCGTGCTGCAGCCCTTCACCCTCGGCGACCTCACGCTGAAGAACCGGGTCGTCATGGCGCCGCTGACGCGGAGCCGGTCCTCCGTCGCCGGGGTGCCGCCGGACTTCGCGGCCGACTATTACGGCCAGCGCGCCAACGCCGGGCTGATCATCTCGGAGGCGACGAACATCTCGCCGCAGGCCGTGGGCTACGCCTACACCCCGGGCATCTGGTCCGATGCGCAGGTCGAGGCCTGGCGCAGGATCGTCGCGACGGTGCATGCCAACGACGGCCGCATCTTCCTGCAGCTCTGGCATACCGGCCGGATCTCACACCCAGACCTTCAGCCGGACGGCGGCTTGCCGGTCTCGGCGTCCGCGATCAAGCCGAAGGGCACCGCCTTCACCGAGGATGGCATGAAGGCGCACGTGACGCCGCGCGCCCTCGAGACGGACGAGATCCCCGGGATCGTCGGGGATTATCGCCGCGCGGCGGAGAACGCCAAGCGCGCCGGCTTCGACGGCGTCGAGATCCACTCGGCGAACAACTACCTGCTGGAACAGTTCGTCCGCGATTCCACCAACACGCGCACCGACCAATACGGCGGCTCCATCGAGAACCGGTTGCGCTTCCCGCTGGCCGTGGTGAAGGCCGTCACCGAGGTCTGGGGTGGGGGAAACCGCGTCGGCATCCGCCTGTCGCCCGCGACCACCGAGCCCGGCAAGACGCCGTTGGACAGCGACCCGCATGCCACCTTCGGCGCCTATGTCGACGCGCTGTCCGATTTCGGCCTGCTCTACATCCACACGATCGAGGGCGTGACGCAGCAGACGCGCGACGTGCCGGACGGCGTCGACTTCCTCGACCTGCGCAAGCGCTTCTCGGGCGCCTATGTCGGCAACAACCAGTACACCCTGGATCTGGCCGAGAAGGAGCTGGCCGAAGGCCACGCCGACCTGTTCAGCTTCGGCCGGCCCTACATCGCCAACCCCGACCTCGTCGCGCGGCTGGCCTCGGGCGCGCCGCTCGCGGAGGCGCCCAAACCCTACTGGTACGGCGGCGGCGCCAACGGATACTCGGACTGGCCGGGCATGGACGGCCCGGTGCAGATCGAGCGCTGAGCCTCCAAGCCCGGTGCGTGGATGTCGCGCCGGGCTCGCCGAACCAAACGGTCAGTGCTGCAGGATCTTCGACAGGAACTGCTGCGCGCGCTCGCTGCGGGGCTGGCCGAAGAAGTCCTCCTTCCGGGCGTCCTCGACGATCTCGCCGCGATCCATGAAGATCACCCGGTCGGCGACCTTGCGGGCGAAGCCCATCTCGTGGGTCACGACCATCATCGTCATGCCCTCCTTGGCGAGTTCGACCATCACGTCGAGCACCTCGCCGACCATTTCCGGGTCGAGCGCCGAGGTCGGCTCGTCGAACAGCATCACCACCGGGTTCATGGCGAGCGCCCGGGCGATCGCCACGCGCTGCTGCTGGCCGCCGGAAAGCTGGCCGGGATACTTGTCGGCGTGGGCCGACAGCCCGACGCGGGCGAGCAGGTCCATGCCCTTCTTCTTCGCCTCCTCGGCCGGGCGCTTCAGCACCTTGCGCTGGGCGACCGTGAGATTCTCGGTGATCGAAAGGTGCGGGAACAGCTCGAAGTGCTGGAACACCATGCCGACCCGCGAGCGGAGCTTCGGCAGGTCAGTGGCCTTGTCGACGACCTTGGTGTCGTTGACCGTGATCTGGCCCTTCTGGATCGGCTCCAGGGCGTTGACGCACTTGATCAGGGTCGACTTGCCGGAGCCCGACGGTCCGCAGACAACGACGACCTCGCCCTTGGCGACCTGGGTGGTGCAGTTCGTCAGCACCTGGAAGTCGCCGTACCACTTGCTGACGTTGTCGATGGCGATCATCGGCGTGCCGGTGGCGATGCGCGGCGGCGGACTCGTCAGCGGTCCGGACTGCAGGCCGGAGTCGGATGGCGCGACCGAACCGGGGGCGACGGGCGTCGTGGCGGTCGGGGCCGGCATCGGCGTCGAGGTCATGGCGCGGTCCTTCAAACAGCGATCACTTGGAAACGGCGATCACGTGAAACGGCGATCAGCGGATGATGGCGACGCGGCGCTGGAGCCGGCGCACCAGGAACGAGGCCGAGAAGCAGACGGCGAAGTAGACGACCGCCGCGAACAGGTACATCTCGACGAGGCGCCCGTCGCGCTGGGCCACCTTCGAGGCTGCGCCGAGGAAGTCGGTCAGCGACAGCACGTAGACCAGCGAGGTGTCCTGGAAGAGCACGATCGTCTGCGTCAGCAGCAGCGGCAGCATGTTGCGGAAGGCCTGCGGCAGCACGACGGTGATCATCGTCTGGGCGTAGGTCATGCCGAGCGCGTAGGCCGCCCCGGTCTGCCCCTTGGGGATCGACTGGATGCCGGCGCGCATGATCTCGGAAAAGTAGGCCGCCTCGAACAGCGTGAAGGTGATCAGCGCCGACGAGAACGCGCCGACCTGGATCGGCCGCGAGGCGCCGGTGAGGTAGGCGCCGATATACGGCACCAGGAAGTAGAACCAGAAGATCACCAGCACGAGCGGCAGCGAGCGCATCAGCTCGACGTAGACCTTGGCCACGTGTTTGAGACCGGGCACGCCCGAAAGCCGCGCCATGGCGAGCAGGGTGCCGAGCACCACGCCCATGCCGGCGGCGAGCGCCGTCAGGGTCACGGTGAACACCATGCCCGTCCCGAAAAGGTAGGGCAGCGATCCGAAGACGACGCCGAAATCGAAGTTCGAGAACATCAGCGCTGCCCGGGAACCGCCACGCTGCGTTCCAGGAGGGACGCGAGCACGATGACGAAGAGGTTGATGAGGACGTAGAGGATCGTGGCGGCCGTGAAGGCCTCGAACACCTGGAACGAGAATTCCTGCATCGAGCGCGCCCGGGCGGTGAGCTCGAGCAGGCCGATCGTCAGCGCGACGGAGGTGTTCTTGAGGTTGTTCAAAAACTCCGAGGTCATCGGCGGCAGGATGACCCGGTAGGCGTTCGGCAGCAGCACGTAGCGATAGGTCTGGTAGACCGTGAAGCCCATCGCCGTGCCGGCGAGGCCCTGGCCCCGCGGCAGCGACTGGATGCCGGCGCGCACCTGCTCGGCGACGCGCGAGGCGGTGAAGAACCCGAGGCAGACGACGCCGGTGTAGAACGGCGCGTTCGGCAGCTGCTTGAGGGCGTTGCCCCAGGATTGCGGCAGCACCTCCGGCAGCACGAAGTACCAGAGGAACATCTGCACCAGCAGCGGGATGTTGCGGAACAGCTCGACATAGGCCGTGCCGACCGCGTTCGCGGCCTTCGACGGCAGCGTGCGCATCACGCCCACGAGCGATCCGAGGAAGAAGGCGATGACCCAGGATGAGAGCGCGGTCGCGATCGTCCAGACCAGGCCCGAGAGCAGCATGTCGGCATAGGTGCCGGTGCCTTCGGGGGATGGTTCGAAGAAGATGCCCCAGTTCCAGTTGTAGTTCATCGCCCGCGCTTCACCGTTTCTCGTTCGATCGATCCGCGTCGCGGATCCCGAAGGGCGCCCCCCGGGATCCGCTCGGCCCGGCTCAGTAGGCGGCCGGGTCGGCGCTGTCGCTCGGGCTCTTGAACTGCTTCACCATCGCGTCGCTCATCGGGAGCTTCAGGTTGATGTTGCGCGGCGGGATCGGCTTCTCGAACCACTTGGTGTAGAGCGCCTTGCCCTCGGGGCTCTCGTACAGCGCCTTGGTCGCAGCGTCGGCCACGGCCTTGAACGGCGCGTCGTCCTTGCGCAGCATGATGCCGTAGGGCTCGGGCTTCGACAGGGCTTCCGTCGAGATCTCGTAGGCGTCGGGGGTCTTCGAGCCGGCCATCAGCGAGGCGAGCAGCACGTCGTCCATCACGAAGGCCACGGCGCGGCCGGTCTCGACCATCAGGAACGCCTCGGCGTGGTCCTTGGCGGGCAAGATGGTCAGGCCCATGCTCTTGGCCGTGTTGGCCTCGTTGATCTGCTTGATGTTCGTCGTGCCCGAGGTCGAGACCACGGTCTTGCCCTTGAGGTCGTCGATCGTGTGCAGCTTGGCGTCCTTCTTCGAGACGTAGCGGGTCGCCGTCAGGAAGTGGGTGTTGGTGAACGAAGCCTGCTTCTGGCGGTCGGCGTTGTTCGTGGTCGAGCCGCACTCGAGGTCGATCGTGCCGTTGGCGATCAGCGGGATGCGGGTCGCGGAGGTGACCGGGTTGAGCTTCACCTCCATGCCCGGAAGCTTGAGCTCCTTCTTCACCGCCTCGGCGATCTTCAGGCAGATGTCCATCGCGTAGCCGACCGGCTTCTGGTCGCCGTCGAGGTAGGAGAACGGCACCGAGGAATCGCGGTAGCCGATGGTGAGGGCGTTGGTCTCCTTCACCTTCTTCAGCGTGCCGGTCAGTTCCTGGGCCTGGGCGCCGGCTGCGAACAGCGCCGCGCCGAGCGCGAGGCCAGCGACGATCCCGCGGCGGTCGAGGTTGGATTGCGTCAAGACGAAACTCCCGTGACGAGCCGCACGGACAGTGCGGCGTGTGGCGGACGCACAGAGGGCGGCCGGCGCTGGCCGGGCCTCTGCAATGATGGTGCCGGAACGAGGCTCGGCGAAGCGAGCTTGGCCGATGGGCTGGGGACAACTGCGCCGCGCATCGGAACCGAAGCAGTAAACGCACTCATGACCCGGAACCGGGCCGTCTCCGGCCGGGTGCGGTCTGCCCGCACGGATCGAGGCCGTGGCGCGTCGGCGTTCACAGGGTCCACCCGGTTGTCGATCCGAACGTCGGAGCCGGGCGTTTTCGCCCATGCGGGATGCAATGTGCACGATTCCCGGGCGGACGCACCGGGATTTCGCGGCTCGGCGGCGATTATGCCTGGAAAGCCGCCAATCTGTCTCGCGGAACGGAGACGAACGAGCCGCCCCGCAGGGCACGGGACGGCTCGGTCTTCGGAGCGACGAGCGCTACTTGGTGACTTCGTTGCCGGCGTAGTCGATGTTGCCGGCCGCGTTCTTCTTCCACTGGTACATCACGTAGTCGGGCTTCGTGATGTCGCCCTTCTTGTCGTAGGCGATCGGGCCGACGACGGTGTCGACCGGCTTGCCCATGTGCAGCCACTCCGCCAGCTTCTTGCCGTCGGTCGAGCCGGTCTCCTGCATCGCCTTGGCGAGCACCTGGACCGCGGCGTAGGAGTAGAGGGTGTAGCCCTCGGGATCGATGCCCTTGGCCTTGAAGCCGGCGAGCGCGTCCTTGGCGTTGGGGTTCTTGCGCGCGTCCGGCGGGAACGTGGTCAGGGTGCCTTCCGCCGCCGGGCCGGCGATCGCCACCAGCTCCTTGTCGACGAGGCCGTCGCCGCCCATCAGCGGCGCCTTCAAGCCCTGGTCGCTCATCTGGCGCAGGATCAAACCGGCTTCGGTATAGTAGCCGCCGAAATACACCACGTCGATCTTGTTGGATTTCAGCTTCGAGACGAGGGCCGAATAGTCCTTCTCGCCCGGGTTGATGCCCTCGTAGATCGCGTCCTTGCCGCCGTTGGCCTTCAGCGCCTTCAGTGTCTCGTCGGCCAGGCCCTTGCCGTAGGGGGTCTTGTCGTGGACGAAGGCGATCTTCTTGCCCTTGAAGTTCGTTGCGAGGTAGGCGCCCGCCACCGCGCCCTGCTGGTCGTCGCGGCCGCAGGTGCGGAACACGTTCCAGAGGCCGCGCTCGGTGAACTTCACCGCCGTCGAGGCCGGGGTCACCTGGATGATGCCGGCGTCCTGGTAGACGTCGGAGGCCGGGATCGACACGCCGGAATTGTAGTCGCCGACGACCATCTTCACGCCGTCCGAGGCGAACTTGTTGGCGACCGAGACGCCCTGCTTGGGGTCGGACGCGTCGTCGCCGACGAGGACAGAGAAGGTGGTGCCCTTCACCGCGCCGGACTTGTTCAGGTCCTCGACCGCCTGGGTCGCGCCGTTCTTGAGCTGCGTCCCGATCGCCGCGCTGTTGCCGGTGATCGGCGCGGCGATGCCGAGCTTGATCTCTGCGCCTTGCGCCGCCGCGAGCATGGCACCGAGACCGAGGCCGGCCAGAAGTATCGCTCTCATCGCAAATCCCCTTGGTTGTGATCTGAATTCGGACCGCGGGCCAAGGGCAAGAATCGTGCGCTCGGCACGCGCCTCGCCGCGGTCGCGATCAAGGTTCGCCGGCCGCCGGCGCACGGCTCCGCCAGGTCAGGGGCGAGGTCCGCTCGTAGAGCCAGCGATACTGGGTCGTCATCTGCCGCGTCCGGGTCCAGCGGTAGCCCGCCAGCCCGACGATCATGACGACGACGGCGTCGACCGCATAGTAGTGCAGTGACAGAAGCGTCCCACCGAATAGCGCGAAGTGGATGAAGCGCACCGCCGCCGCCACCGCGAGGAGCGCCGGCACGATCTGCCAGAGCGGCCGCCACGCCTTGGCGAGGCCCCGGGCGGCCATCCACCCGGCCCAGCCGCCCATCGCCACGGTGACGAGGAGGAACAGCGCGATCGATTCTTCCTCGTAGATCACACCCTGCATCGCTTCAGGCCTCCACCGGGGCGCCGTGCCCGCCTTCGAGGTAGGCGGCCTTGATCGCGGGGTCGGCGAGCAGCGCCCGCCCGGTGCCGCTCATGGTGATGCGGCCGTTGACCAGCACGTAGCCGCGATGCGCCAGCTTGAGCGCATGGTAGGCGTTCTGCTCGACGAGGAAGATCGTCATGCCGTCGCGCCGGTTGAGGTCGCGCACCGCATCGAAGATGCCCTTCACCACCAGCGGCGCGAGCCCGAGCGAGGGCTCGTCGAGCAGCAGCAGGCGCGGGCGGCTCATCAGGGCGCGGGCGATGGCCAGCATCTGCTGCTCGCCGCCCGACATGGTGCCGGCGCGCTGGGTCAGGCGCTCCTTCAGCCGCGGGAACAGGGCGCAGACGCGCTCGAGGTCCTGCGCGAAGTACTGCCCGTTGTGGAGCGCGGCACCCATCTGCAGGTTCTCGTGCACGCTCATGCGCGGGAAGACCCGGCGGCCCTCCGGCGACTGCGCGATCGCGAGGCGGGCGATCTCGTGGGTCGGCAGGCGGGTGATTTCGCGCCCGTCGTAGGTGATCGTGCCCTCGCGGGCCTGCGGCGCCCCGAAGATCGTCATCATCAGGGTCGACTTGCCGGCGCCGTTGGCGCCGATCAGCGTGACGATCTCGCCCTCGGTGACGTCGAGGTCGACGCCGCGCAGAGCCGCGACGCTGCCGTAATAGGTCGAGACCCCGCGCACCGAGAGCAGGGTCTTGCGGACCCCGGCCTTCTCGGCGGCGAGCGCCCGGGTCTCCTCGACGAGGACGTTGATGCCGGCGACGCTCAAGCCTCGACCTCCAGATGGGTCACGGTGAGGCCGACCTCGGCCTCGACGGCCTCGACCTCCTCGTCCTCGACGCCGAGATAGGCGGCGATCACCCGCGGGTCGGCGCGGACTTCGCCGGGCGTGCCGTCGGCGATCTTCACGCCATAATCGAGCACCACGACGTGGTCGGAGATCTCCATCACCACCGACATGTCGTGCTCGATCAGCAGCACCGAGGTGTCGTGCGCGTCGCGGATGTGGCGCAGCAGCGCGTTGAGCTCGCCCGATTCGCGCGGGTTCAGGCCGGCGGCGGGCTCGTCGAGGCAGAGCAGAACCGGCTCGGTGCACATCGCCCGGGCGATCTCCAGGCGGCGCTGGGCGCCGTAGGGCAGGTCGCCGGCCGGGTCGTCGGCCCGGTCGATCAGGTCGATGCGGCCGAGCCAGTCCTTGGCCCGCTCGATCGCCGCGGCCTCCGCCCGGCGGTAGACCGGGAGGCCGAGGAGTCCGAGCACGGTCATGCCGGACGCCCGCATCAGCGGGGCGTGCTGGGCGACGAGAAGGTTCTCCAGCACCGTCATGCCCTGGAACAGGCGGATGTTCTGGAAGGTGCGCGCCACCCGGCCGATCCGGTTGACGGCATGGTTCGGCAGACGTTCGAGCAGGTGCTTCGATCCGTCGGCGTGGGCCAGCGTCAGCTTGCCCTCGGTCGGCTTGTAGAAGCCGGTGATGCAGTTGAAGACCGTGGTCTTGCCGGCGCCGTTCGGGCCGATCAGCGCGGTGATGTCGCCGCGCCGGGCCTTGAAGGACAGGTCGCCGACGGCGACGAGCCCGCCGAAGCGCATGGTGAGGTGGTCGACGGTGAGCACCGCCTCGGCGTCGGGGGAAGGCCGCGTCATCAACCGTGGCCCTCGCTGACGTGGGCGCCCGAGATCGCGCGGCGCTCGCCGAGCGCCACCGAGGGCGTTCGCTCCGAGATCAGCCCGCGCGGGCGCCAGACCATCATCGCCACCATGGCGAGGCCGAACAGCAGCAGGCGGTACTCGTTCGGATCGAAGCCTTGGCCGAACACCGCCTTCAGGAACCCGAGGTTGCGCAGCATCTCGGGGCCGCCGACCATGGCCACCGCCGCGATCGCGACGCCGACCTGGCTGCCCATGCCGCCGAGCACCACGATCGCCAGGATGATCGCGCTCTCGAGGAAGTTGAAGCTCTCGGGGCTGATGAAGCCCTGGCGCACGGCGAAGAACGAGCCGGCGAACCCGCCGAAGGCCGCCCCGAGGGCGAAGGCCGTGAGCTTCGTCGTGGTGGTGTTGATGCCGAGGGAGCGGCAGGCGATCTCGTCCTCGCGCAACGCCTCCCAGGCGCGGCCGATCGGCAGCCGTCGCAGCCGCAGCGTCACGACGTTGGTGATCAGGGCGAGCGCCAGGATCAGGTAGTACAGGAACACGACTCGGTGCATCGAGTCGAAGGTCAGCCCGAAGCGGGCCGCGAACCCGTCCTCGCCCGCGGTGAAGGGGATGCCGAAGAAGGTCGCGCGCGGGATCGACGAGATGCCGGCGCCGCCGCCGGTGACGTCGACCCAGTTGATCAGCACGAGGCGGATGATCTCGCCGAAGGCCAGCGTGACGATGGCGAGGTAGTCGCCGCGCAACCGCAGCACGGGAAAGCCGAGCAGCATGCCCCACAGGGCGGCGAACAGGCCGGCGAGCGGAAGGCAGACCCAGAACGACAGGCCGAAGGTTGTGGACAGGAGTGCGTAGGAATAGGCGCCGACCGCGTAGAACGCGACGTAGCCGAGGTCGAGCAGGCCCGCGAGGCCGACGACGATGTTGAGGCCCCAGCCGAGCATCACGTAGGTGAGGATCAGGATGCCGAGGTCGATCCAGTAGCGCCCCTCCCCGAGGCTGCCGCTGGCGAGCGCCGCGACGACGGGGAGCGTCAGCGCGATGCCGATGAACAGCCACAGCGCCAGCATCGAGACGCGCTGCCCGGCATTCGGGGTGGCGCCGACCGCCTCCGTTGCCTGCGAACGCGCCGGGGTGAGCGCCCGGCGGGCGTCGCGGCGCATCAGGATCAGGCGCTGCGCGAGGCGGGCCAGGAAGATCGCGGCGCAGAGCGCGAGGACGAGGCCCCAGCGCGGCGTCAGCTCGAGGCCGCCGGTCGGGCCGGCATCGGTCCGGAAGGCGACCACCGGCACGCACAGCGCGAAGGTGCCGAGCGCGTAGAAGGCGGCGTCCTTGAGGATGCCGGGGAGGCCGACGGCCCCGCGTGTGGCGGCGGCCATCAAACCTTCTCGACCTCGGCGCGGCCGAGGATCCCCGACGGCATGAAGATGAGCACCACGGCAAGGATCGAGAAGGCGGCGACGTCCTTGTACTCGATCGAGAAGTAGGCCGACCAGAACGTCTCGATCAGGCCGATGATCAGGCCGCCGAGCACCGCGCCCGGCAGCGAGCCGATGCCGCCCAGAACCGCCGCGGTGAACGCCTTCACCCCCGGCACGAAGCCGTCCGAGAACGAGACCACGCCGTAATACATCAGGTACAGGACGCCGGCGACGGCGGCGAGCGCGGCGCCGAGCACGAAGGTGAGCGAGATCGTGCGGTCGACGTCGATGCCGAGCAGCGCGGCCATCTTGCGGTCCTGCTCGCAGGCGCGCTGCGCCCGGCCGAAGGGCGTGCGCTGGACGAGGTACCAGAAGCCGGTGAGCAGCACCGCGGTCACCGCCATGATCAGGCACTGCTTGTAGGACAGGAACACCTGGAAGCCGTCGGTCTCGAACAGGGTGATCCCGCCCGACAGCATCGGCGGAAGCGGCTTGTTGCGCGCGCCCTGCGCCACCTGGACGAAGTTCGAGAGGAAGATCGAGACGCCGATCGCCGAGATCAGCGGCGCCAGCCGGAAGGAGCCGCGCAGGGGACGATAGGCCACCCGCTCGATCGCCCAGCCCCAGAGCGCGGTGAGCACCATCGAGACCACGAGCACGATCAGGAAGGCCAGCGCGATCGACGAGACGCCGAGCCAGGTGGTGAGGATCAGGAAGCCGATCAAGGCGATGAAGCTTGAGACCATGAAGACGTCGCCGTGGGCGAAGTTGACCATGCCGATGATGCCGAACACCATCGTGTATCCGATCGCGATCAGGCCGTAGATCGACCCGAGCGTCAGCCCGTTGATCAACTGCTGTACGAAGACATCCATCGTGTGCCCGTCTCTCCGTCTGCGCGCCGTGCCTTGAGGGCAAGTCCCGCATTCATGGCAAGTCCCGTATTCATGGCAAGTCCCGTACCGCACCTGTGGCTCGGCGGCCACAAGGCGCGGCGACTGCAGTTTCAGCGGGACCGCGGCCAAGCATAGCCCGCGGCGCGACGAGAATGCCACGCCGGATCATCCGATCCCGGCAAAAAACAAAAGGTCTGAAACGACGGGATTAAAGCTGCGCAGCCGCTTGCGCATGGCGCGCTTCCTGCTTCACATTCTCTTAACGGACAGTCGTGCGCCGGCTCGCATTCGCCCAGGAGTTCCCGATGACAGGTTCGCGGCTGACGACCATGATCTTCGTGGGCATGCTACTGGGCATCGCGGTCGGCTATCTCTGTAGCATCACCTGGCCCGATCCGCAGACCTCCAAGGAGATCGCCGGCTACATCGCGCTGATCAGCGACATCTTCCTGCGGCTGATCAAGATGATCATCGCGCCACTGGTGTTCTCGACGCTCGTCGTCGGCATCGCGCATCTCGGGGATACGGCCTCGGTCGGTCGCGTCGGCGGCAAGGCGCTGCTGTGGTTCGTCGGCGCCTCGTTCTGCTCGCTGATGCTGGGCCTCGTCCTCGTCAACATCATGCAGCCCGGCCACAACCTGAACCTGCCGCTGCCCGACGTCGGCGCCGGCACCGGTCTGAAGGCCGCCTCGCTGTCGCTGAAGGAGTTCGTCACCCACCTCGTGCCCAAGAGCGCGGTCGAGGCGATGGCCAACAACGAAATCCTGCAGATCGTCGTGTTCTCGATCTTCTTCGGCGTGGCGCTCGCGGCGCTCGGCGAGAAGGGCCACTTCCTGGCCAAGGGCATCGAGGGCGTGGCCGACGTGATGCTCAAGGTCACCGGCTACGTGATGCTGTTCGCGCCCGTCGCGGTGTTCGCGGCGATCGCGGCGACGATCACCACGCAGGGCATCGGCGTGCTCGTCACCTACGGCAAGTTCCTGGTCGAGTTCTACATCGGCCTCGGCGTGCTCTGGGGCCTGCTGATGGGCGTCGGCTTCCTGATGCTCGGGGGAGCCGGGATCAAACGGCTGTTCAACCTGATCAAGGAGCCGTTCGTGCTCGCCTTCTCGACCGCATCGAGCGAGGCGGCCTACCCGAAGATGCTCACGAACCTCGAGCAGTTCGGCGTGCCCAACCGCATCACCTCGTTCGTGCTGCCGATGGGCTACTCGTTCAACCTCGACGGCTCGATGATGTACTGCACCTTCGCCGTGATGTTCATCGCGCAGGCGTACAACATCCCGCTCACCTGGGGGCAGCAGCTCACGATGCTGTTCCTGCTGATGGTGACATCGAAGGGCATGGCCGGCGTGCCGCGCGCCTCGCTCGTCGTGATCTCGGCGACGCTGACGCAGTTCAACATCCCGGAGGCCGGGCTGCTGCTGATCATCGGCATCGACCAGTTCCTCGACATGGGCCGCTCGGCGACCAACGTGCTCGGCAACAGCATCGCCACCGTCGCCGTCGCGAAATGGGAGGGCCAGCTGACCACGAGCGACCAGCGGCTCGACCATGTCGGCGCCGTGGCCGCCGCCGAGTAGGCCTCCGTCCCGACCGGGCTTTGCCTGCCGTATCCAGGAGTATCGCGATGGCGTCAGGCAAGGTGATCGCGGCGTTGGCGGCGGGGCTGATAGCGGTCGGGCTCATCGCGACGCCCGGGCCGGCGGGGGCGGTCGACGTGCTCACCGGCTCGCTCAAGACCATCGCCGCCAAGGGCGAGGTGGTGATCGGCTACCGCACCAGCTCGGTCCCGTTCTCCTTCGTCGAGGGCAAGCGGGCCGACGGCAGCCCGCGCCCGATCGGCTACGCGATCGACCTCTGCGGCGAGATCGTCGACGAGATCGGCCGCGAGACCGGGCGCACCGACCTGAAGGTCCGCTACGAGCCGGTGACCTCCGAGACGCGGTTCGCGGCGGTGTCCGAGGGAAGGGTCGACCTCGAATGCGGCTCGACCACCGCCAACGCCGAACGCCGCCGCACGGCGGCGTTCTCGCCGGTGACGTTCATCAGCGCGACGAAGCTTCTGGTGCCGCGGGCCTCGGCGATCGCGTCCTATCGCGAGCTGGGCGGCAAGAAGGTCGTCGTCACGGCCGGCACCACCAACGAGCGCGCCGTGCGCGATATCCTGGCCAAGCTCAAGCTGCAGGCCGAGATCCTGACCGGAAAGGACCACGCGGAATCCTACGCCATGGTCAAGGACGGCCGGGCCGACGCCTTCGCCACCGACGAAATCCTGCTCTACGGCCTGATCGCCAACGACGGGACCGACGGCGCCAAGTACACGGTGCTGCCGGACAAGCTCTCGTTCGAGCCCTACGGCATCATGTTCCGCAAGGACGACCCGGAGATGGCCGGCGCGGTCGCCGCCACCTTCAGCCGCCTCGCCGAGAGCCGCGAGCTGCGCTGGACCTACGAGCGCTGGTTCCTCAAGCGCCTGCCGAACGGCGAGCGCCTCAACGTGCCGATGTCGAACGACCTCCACACCAGCTTCCAGCTGATCGGGCTGGAGGATTGAGGTAGGGCGTTCGCGGATTGACGCAGGATTGATCTGAAGGAAGAGACGCCCCCTCTCCCCGCGGGCGGGGAGAGGCCTGCAGGCACCGCGTCGCGCCTGCAGGAAGCGGAGGCGGAGCCGACGCGGCGGTGAGGGGAAGGTGCCGGATGAGGCTTCCCCGTCGAAGCCCCCTCACCCTCGGCTGCGGCCTCGCTTCGCCGACGACGAGGTCGGCAAAGCCCTCTCCCCGCAGGCGGGGCGAGGGGATGCGCGCACCTTGGACAGCACCGAAGCCGGGCAATCGGTGGCCGCGGCGGGGTTCGTGCGCGCCCCGCGCTTACCCCCGGCCGGCTTCGGCCTTCCGGTATTCCCGTCCGTGCTCGCAATAGCCCTCGACGATCCGGACCATCATCGCGCGCTTCTCGGCGTCCAGCGGGGCGAGGATGCGGGCCGGGCGGCCGCCCCAGAGGTAGCCGCCTTCGAGGAGCTGGCCGGGATCGGTGGTACTCCCTGCCGCCAGCATGACGTCGTCGGCGATGACCGTGCCTGGGGCGACCGAGGCGCCGATGCCGATCAGCGAGCGGGCGCCGATGCGGCTGTCGCCGATGCGGACGTTGTGGCCGATGGTGGTGTCGCGGCCGATGACGACGCCCTCCCCGCGGGTGCGGATCACGGTGTTGTCCTGGATGTTGGTGTCGGCGCCGACGAGGATCGGCCCGACCTCGGCGTGGAGGTCGCAGGAGAACAGCACGCTCGATCCGGCACCGAGGCTGACGCGTCCGCGGACGCGGGCCGTGCTGGCGACGTAGACCGTGTCCTCCACCTCCGGCGGATCGCCGGCCGCGACGGGCGCCGGGTCGCCCGCGGCCTCGCGCAGGCGCTCGGCGCGCTCGTCGATCTCGGCCCGGTCGATCGGGCGCTGCGGCTTGGCCGGGCTGCCGGCGTAGACGAAGCCGCCGGCGAGCTGCGCCCGCGGAAACACCGTCGCGCCGGCCTCGATCACCGCGCCGTCGCCGATGCTGGCCCCGTCGAGGATCACGACGTCGTCCTCGATCACCACGTCGGAGCCGACCGTGCAGGCGTGCACCACGCTGTTGCGCCCCACCGTGACCCTGTCGCCGACGGTGGTGCCGTGGGTGAAGGTGGCGATGTGGACGGTGGAGCGGTGCCCGAGCCAGAACCGGTCGCCGAGGGTGACCGGCTGCCCGTCCGCGCGGATCACGCCGTCGTCGCCGATCCAGGCCTGGCTGCCGAGGCGCACGGCGCCGATGGCGGTGCTGCCGCGCCCGCACCAGACCGGGCGGCTGATGAATTCCGGCAGGACGCCGTCATAGGGAAGGATCAGTTCGGGCGTCACGTCTTCGTCCTTCGGGGCCGATCGGCCCACGCCTTCTGGCGGCGAGCCGATATGCCATATAGGCGCAGGCGATGGCCGAGTCAGGCGCAAGCGTGTTTCGTCGTCGCGCCACCGTCACCGTCACCCCGCTGCGCCGCGCCGAGAACCCGATGTCGCCCGCTCCTCCGCCCTCCGCCGCACCAAGCGCCGCGCCCCTGCCCACCGTCGCGATCCAGGCCGCGCCGTTCGACGTGGCCGCCGAGATCGCCGCGCTGAACGGGCGGCTCGCCGGCCGCGCCGGCGCGGTCGTCACCTTCACGGGGCTGTGCCGCGACGAGGGCGGACGGCTCGAGGCGCTCGAGCTGGAGCATTATCCCGGCATGGCCGAGGCCGAGATCGGGCGGGTGGCTGCGGCGGCCGAGGCGCGCTGGCCGCTGCAGGCGGTCCGGGTGATCCACCGCTACGGCCTCGTGGCGCCGGGCGACGGCATCGTGCTGGTGATCACCGCGTCGAGCCACCGCGTCGCGGCCTTCGAGGCGGCGAGCTTCCTGATGGACTATCTGAAGACCCGGGCCCCGTTCTGGAAGCGCGAGCACCTGATCGACGGGACGAAGGGCGGCTGGGTCGAGGCGGCGGAGGCGGACGACGCGGCCGCCGCGCGCTGGGCCGCGATCCTCGGTGACGCCGCGACGACCGAGGGTTGACCGCGACGCCGCACAAGCGCTCGTGAGCGCCGACCTCGCATCAGTTACGAAAGACGACATGGCCGAGCCCAAGACCGAAGCGTTCGCCGGCCCCGTGGGCCCGTGGCGGGGAACCCTGCCGCTCGCCGCATCCGGCATCGCCGTGGTGTCGTTCGTGGCGTTCCTGGCGCTGGCCTGGATGTCGGTGGGCACCCTGTTCCTGGTCTTCGCCGGGGTGCTGCTCGGGGTGTTCCTCGACGGGCTCACCCGCGGCCTCGGCCACCTCCTGCCCCTGCCCCGCGGCCTGAGGCTGACGATCGCCAGCCTCGCGGTGGCGGCCGCGGCCATCGGCCTGATCGGGTTCGGCGGCGCCACGGTGGTGCAGCAGGGCCGCGACCTCGGCCAGACGATCAAGGGCCAGGCGGGCACCGTCACCGGGTGGTTGTCCTCCTACGGGATCGACCTGCCGATGCTCGAACCGGGCGGCGGCTCGGACGACAAGGGGCAGAACGGCACGGGCCAGAACGGCCCCGGTAAGGACGAGAAGCCCGCGCCGAAGGACGACGACAAGAAGTCCGGCGGGCTCGCCGGCCTCGCTTCCGGTGCGATCAAGAGCCCCAGCTCGCTGCTGTCGGATGCCGGCAATGTCCTCGGCCCGGCGGCCACGGTGCTCGTCGGGTTGTTCAGCGCGCTCGGCAACGTGCTGGTGATCGTGTTCCTCGGCCTGTCCTTCGCCGCCGACCCGGGCAGCTACCGCGACGGGGTGCTGCGCTTCATCCCGCCGAAGAAGCGCGGGCGCTGGGCCAAGGTGCTCGACGGCGCCGGAGAGACCCTGCGGCACTGGCTGTTCGGCCAGCTGATCACGATGGCGGTGATCTTCGTCTGCATCTGGGCCGGCCTCAGCTTCCTCGGTATCGGCGGCTCCTTGATCCTCGGGCTGCAGGCGGGCCTGCTGGCCTTCGTGCCGACGGTCGGGCCCCTGCTCGCCGGCGTGATCATCCTTCTGGCGAGCCTCGCCTCGGGGACGAACGCGCTGCTCGGCGCGCTCGGCGTCTACCTGGCGGTGCAGTGCCTGGAGAGCTACGGGCTCACCCCGTTCATCCAGAAGCGCGCCCTCGACATCCCGCCGGCCACGATCTTCGCCGGGCAGCTCGTGCTCGGCGTGATCTTCGGCCTGTGGGGCATCGCGCTGGCCCTGCCGATGATGGCGGTGATCAAGGTGCTGCTGGAGCAGCTCTACGTCGAGGACACGCTCGGCGAGGACGCCACGGTCTGAGGCGCTAAAGCATTTTCAAGCGAGGTGGATGCCGGCTCGCGTGAAGAAAATGCGACCACACAGCAGGTTAGAGCATTTTCAGTGATCCAGAGATCACGGAAAATGCTCTAGCGTTCCAGGGCGCCCTCGATCATCGCGGCGACGGCGAGCGCGCGCCCGTCGCCGCCGAACCGCGCGATGACCTGCACGCCGACCGGCAGGCCGTCGCCCGGCACCGGCACGTTCACGCAGGGCACGCCCATCAGCGTCCACAGGCGGTTGAAGCGGGCGTCACCGGTGGAGGCCAGCGTCCGCGGGGCGAAGCCGGGGGCCGAATAGGTCAGGATCGCGTCGAAGTCCGAGAACAGCGTCTTGAGGAGGCGCCGCGCCCGGTGCGCCTTGCGGCGCGCGTCGTCGTAGGCGGCGGCGTCCAGCCCCTGCGCGGCGTCGAGCTGCGGCCCGAGCCGCGGGCTCAAGGCGTCGCGATGGTGGGCGTATTCCCAGGCAAGCGCCTGGCGCGCCTCGAAATCCTGGATCGTCCCGTGGCTCTCGAACGCGGCCGCGAATTCCGGCGGCAACGCGAAGTCGCGCACCAGCGCGCCCGCGCGCTCGGCGGCCTGCCGCGCCCGGTCGAGCGCGCTTTTCGCCTCCGGCGCGGGAGCCTCGGCGAAGTCCTGCGTCACGACCATCACCCGCGGCGTGCCGGGCGGGGTGCCGCCCAGGTCGATTGCCGGGCGGGCGGCGATCAGGGCCAGCGCGTGGGCGACGTCGCCGACGCCGGCGCCGAACAGGCCGAGCGTGTCGAGCGCCCACGAGAACGTCTTGACGCCGACCGTGGGCAGCAGCCGGAACGAGGGCTTGATCGCGGCGCAGCCGCAGAAGCTTGCCGGGCGGATCACCGAGCCGCCGGTCTGCGTGCCGAGCGCCAGCGGCAGCATCCCGGCCCCGACCGCGGCGGCCGAGCCCGCCGAGGAGCCACCGGGCGTGTGGCCGGGATCGTGCGGATTCGTGGTCTCGGTGGGGTCGACGCTGGCGAAGGGCGAGGTCGTGGTCTTGGCCAGCACCACCGCGCCGAGGGCCTTCAGGCGCATCACGATCGGGGCGTCGGTCTTCGGCTGCCAGCCCTCGTAGATCGGCGAGCCCATCTGCGTCGGCATCGCGGCGGTGTCGATGATGTCCTTCACGCCCACCGCGATCCCGGCGAGCGGTCCGGCATCGGTGACGGCGGGGGCGGGATCGGTGACCACCGTGGCGCGCACCACAGGATCGCGCGCGAGGATCGCCTCCTGCGACAGCCGGATCGCGCCCTCGGGCGTGAGGGTGCCGGCTTCGATGCGGCGGCGCAGGTCGACCAACGAGAGCATCACGCGTCCTTGACTTGAGCGACTTGGACTTATCGGTTCGGGGGCGGCGCCGGCGACAGCGGCGCGCAAGCCCGTGCAGGTTTCATGCGCGATGGCACGAACGCGACCGCCATTTGCAGGCCCTACCATGCGAAGGCCCGCGTCGCGACGGCGGCAGCGTTAGCACCGCATTTACGCGATCGTGAGCATTCTCCGCACCATGTGGCGTAGCGTACTCGCGTTCTCCGCCCTTGCGCTGTTCGGCGCGGGGCTCACCGGCTGTGCGATCAACAAGTTTGAGCGCCGCGACGCCTGGCGCGACCAGGCGGAACAGGTGTGCCTGGCCAAGAAGCTGGTCGAGCCGACCGAGTTCGTCGTGCCGGCCAAGGAGATCGACGGACCCGGCCCCTGCGGCATGACCCAGCCGTTCCGGGTGACGCGGCTGGGCGGCGGCGCCGTGATCCTGAAGCAGAAGATGACGCTCGGCTGCCCGGCGCTGGCCGAGGCCGAGGCCTGGCTCGCCGACACAATCCAGCCGGCCGCCGCCCTGTATTTCGGGCAGCCGGTCGCCGAGATCAACGCCGGCTCCTACGCCTGCCGCGGGAGGAACAACCAGGTCGGCGCCAAGCTCTCCGAGCACTCCTTCGGCAACGCGATCGACGTGATGTCGTTCAAGCTCGCCGACGGCTACGTCATCACCGTCAAGGGCGGTTGGCGCGGCACCGAAGCCGAGCAGGGTTTCCTGCGCGAGGTTTTCCTCGGCGCGTGCCAGCGCTTCACCACCGTGCTGGCGCCGGGCTCCAACGTGTTCCACTACGACCACATCCACGTGGACCTCGCCCGCCACGACCCGCGCGGGCTGAAGCGGATCTGCCAGCCGCTGATCAAGTTCACGCCGCAGCTCGGCTCCGACAACCCGCGGCCGATGTCCCGCCCCCGCCCGCCCGAGCGCCAGCCGGCGCCGCCGCAGGCCCCGGTGGATATCGAGGAGGACGATCCCTACGGCGCCTCGCCGACGTCGCGCGCCGCCCGCGCGCCGGCCCGCCCCCGCGCGCCGGCCCGCCCGGTCGCGCCCTCGGCCTACGCCTCGGCGCCCGCACCGCGCCCGATGCCGGCACGACCCGCCCCGCGCGTCGCGGCGGCCCTGCCCGGCGAAGACCCGGGCGGATTCGAGGAGCCGCTTTCGCTGGCCGCCCCCGGGCTGTCGTCGGGGCCGATCTACTGAGCGCCAAGGAAGCGACGAGTGTGCCTCGCGTGCCCCACCGGATCGCGAAAGCGTGGCCGCCAAGGTCGTCCGGCTTGACTTGAGCGTGCCCCGGGCCAACGTCGCCGGATGCAGGACACCTCGCGGAAAGCACCCGCCATGCGCTCGAACGCTCTCTCGGTCGCCGTCGGCGTCGGCCTCACCCTCGCCGGCTGTCTCCAGCCGGCCTTCGCGCGCTCGGCGCGGGAGGACATCGAGCCCTCCGAGGAGCGCGCCTTCCCGTTCGACGCGAACATCCCGGCCTGCCAGGATGCGGGCGTGCTGGAGAAGGTCTCGACGCAGTTCGCCGAGAAGGAGGCGAAGTTCTGGAACTCGTCCCTGACGATCGTGTCCTACGACACGATCGAGCGGACGGCGTGGCGGCCCTGGGGCCTCGACTACATCCCGCGCCGGTTCTGCAGCGCGACCGCCACCACCTCGGACGGCGTCCGCCGCAAGGTCGACTATTCCGTGCGCGAGAGCCTCGGCATCATCGGCGCGACCTGGGGCGTCGAGTTCTGCGTCCACGGCCTCGACCGCGACCTGAGCTACGCCTACGCCACCGCCTGCCGCATGGCACGCCCGTGAGGCGTGCCGGCCTCGCAATCGCGGCTGCCCGCTCCGCCGCCTTGACGGCCGGCCTCCTCACGGCAGGCGCGCAGGCTCAGGATTACGGCGGCTACGGCCGCGGCAACGACGCGCCCGGCAGCTTCGACTTCTACGTCCTGGCCCTGTCCTGGTCGCCGACCTATTGCGAGACCGCCGGCCAGCGCGACGACCGCCAATGCGCGGCCGGGCGCGGCCTCGGCTTCGTGGTGCACGGGCTGTGGCCGCAATACACCCGCGGCTATCCGCAGAACTGCTCGGCCGTGCAGCGCTCGCCGACCCCGCAGGCGATGGAGGTGGCCGGCCAGGTCTACCCGAGCGAGGGGCTGGCCCGCTACGAGTGGCGCAAGCACGGCACCTGCTCCGGCCTCGACCCGACCGCCTACTTCAACGCCGCGCGGACCGCACGCCTGGCGGTGACGATTCCCGACGACCTCAAGACCTCGGGCTCCGAGCGCCGCCTGGCGCCGATCGAGATCGCCCGGCAGTTCGTGACCGCGAACCAGGGTCTGCGGCCGGACATGATGGCGGTGTCCTGCGCCCGCGGGCAGCTGCAGGAGGTGCGGATCTGCTTCACCAAGGACCTGCGCGGCTTCGCCTCCTGCCCGGAGGTCGCGCGCGGCAATTGCCGCTCGCCCGAGATCACGGTCGGCGCCGCGCGCTGATCCTCGCGGTGAAATCCGCGCCGGACGGCTGGACCCGGGCCGCGCGATCCGCTTGATCAGCGGACATGAACTATCGCCACGCCTTCCATGCCGGCAACTTCGCGGACGTGCTCAAGCACCTCGTGCTGACGCGGGTGCTCGCGCACCTTTGCCTGAAGCCCGCTCCCTTCCGCGCCGTCGACACCCATGCGGGCCTCGGCTTCTACGACCTCACCGCCGACGAGGCCGGCCGCACCGCCGAATGGCTGGACGGCTGGGGCCGTCTCGACGATCCGTTCCCGGAAGCGGTCGAGGACCTGCTGACGCCCTATCGCGCCGCCGTCGCCGCGGTCCGGGCGCGCCACGGTGCCACGACCTATCCCGGCTCGCCGGCGCTGATCCGCGAGTTCCTGCGCGCCGAGGACCAGGGCGTCTTCGTCGAGCTCCATCCCGCCGACCATGCGGTGCTGCGCGAGCGCTTCAACGAACACGCCCGCACCAAGGTGCTCCACCTCGACGGCTGGACCGCGCTGAACGCGATGATCCCGCCGCCCGAGCGCCGCGGTCTCGTCCTGATCGACCCGCCCTACGAGGTGCCGGGCGAGATCGACCGCCTCGGCGCGCACCTCGCCAAGGCGGTGGCGAAGTGGCCGACCGGCGTGTTCCTGGCGTGGTATCCGATCAAGAACCTCGCCGCCGTCGATCGCATGGCGGGCGTGCTCGACGGCGCCCTCGTCCGCCCGGCGCTCCGCCTCGACCTGATGATCGATCGGCCCGACGACACGCGGCTCACCGGCAACGGCCTGATCGTGGTCAACCCGCCCTGGCGGCTCGCCGAGGAAGCCGCCCTGTTCCTCCCGGCCCTGGCCGACCGCCTCGCCCGCGGCGCCTACGGCGCGTTCCGGTGTGAAGTGATCGGGAAGGTCGGTTGAACGGCGCCCTTCCCTCCCCCGCGGAGGGGGGAGGGAATCGACACGCCTCACGCGTGCGCCAGGATCGCCAACAGCAGCAGTGCGATGATGTTGGTGATCTTGATCGCCGGGTTCACCGCCGGGCCGGCGGTGTCCTTGTAGGGGTCGCCGACGGTGTCGCCGGTGACCGCCGCCTTGTGGGCGTCGGAGCCCTTGCCGCCGTGGTGCCCGTCTTCGATGTACTTCTTGGCGTTGTCCCAGGCGCCGCCGCCCGAGGTCATCGAGATCGCGACGTAGAGGCCGGTGAGGATGACGCCGAGCAGGCTCGCGCCCACCGTGGCGAAGGCCTGCGACTTGCCGGCGACGAGCTGGATCGCGAAGAACAGCACGATCGGCATCAGCACCGGCAACAGCGACGGCACGATCATCTCGCGGATCGCGGCGCGGGTCAGCATGTCGACGGCGCGGCCGTAATCCGGCCGGTCGGTGCCGGCCATGATGCCCGGCTTCTCGCGGAACTGGCGGCGGACCTCCTCGACCACGGCGCCCGCGGCACGTCCCACCGCCGTCATCGCCATGCCGGCGAACAGGAACGGGATCAGCCCGCCGAGCAGCAGCCCGACCACGACGTAGGGGTTGGACAGCGAGAAATCGACCGTGACGCCCTTGAAGAAGCGGTACTGCGTGTCGCTGGCGTTGGCGATGAAGTAGTCGAGGTCTGAGGTGTAGGCGGCAAACAGCACCAGCGCGCCGAGGCCCGCCGAGCCGATGGCGTAGCCCTTGGTGACGGCCTTGGTGGTGTTGCCGACGGCGTCGAGGGCGTCGGTCGAGCGCCGGACCTCGGAGGGCAGCCCCGCCATCTCGGCGATGCCGCCGGCGTTGTCGGTGACCGGGCCGAAGGCGTCGAGCGCGACGATGAAGCCGGCCAGCGCCAGCATCGCCGTGACCGCGATGGCGATGCCGAACAGGCCGGCGAGCGCATGGGTGGAGATGATGCCGCCGACGATGACCAGCGCCGGAAGCGCCGTCGATTCGAGCGAGACGGCCAAGCCCTGGATCACGTTGGTGCCGTGGCCGGTGACCGAGGCGTCGGCGATCGACTTCACCGGCCTGAAGTTGGTGCCGGTGTAGAATTCGGTGATCACCACGATCAGCGCGGTGATGACGAGGCCGATCACCGCGCAGCCCAGCAGCCCGCCGGAGGTGAAGCTGACGCCGGTGGAGGTGGTGAAGCTGGTGGACAGGCCGCCGAACAGGGCGAAGTTCACCGCCGCGATCGCCACGATCGACAGCACGCCCGCGGTGATCAGGCCCTTGTACAGCGCCCCCATGATCGACTGGTTGGCCCCGAGCCGCACGGCGTAGGTGCCGGCGATCGAGGTGAGGATGCAGGACGAGCCGATGGCCAGCGGATAGATCATCATCGCCTCGAGCACGTTGCGGCCCGCGACGTCGACCTGGCCGCCGAAGAAGATCGCGGCGAGCACCATCGTGGCGACGACCGTGACGGCGTAGGTCTCGAACAGGTCGGCGGCCATGCCGGCGCAATCGCCGACGTTGTCGCCGACGTTGTCGGCGATGGTGGCCGGGTTGCGCGGGTCGTCCTCCGGGATCCCGGCCTCGACCTTGCCGACGAGGTCGCCGCCGACGTCGGCGCCCTTGGTGAAGATGCCGCCGCCCAGCCGCGCGAAGATCGAGATCAGCGAGGCGCCGAAGCCGAGCGCCACCAGGGCGTCGATGACTTCGCGGCTGGCCGGCGCGAGGCCGGCCCCGCGGGTGAGGTAGAGGTAGTAGAAGGCGACGCCGAGCAGCGCGAGGCCCGCGACCAGCATGCCGGTGACGGCGCCGGACTTGAACGCGACCTCGAGGCCGCCGCCGAGCGAGGTCGAGGCCGCCTGCGCCGTGCGCACGTTGGCGCGCACCGAGACGTTCATGCCGATGAATCCGGCAGCCCCCGACAGCACCGCGCCGATCAGGAAGCCGACCGCCACCTTGATTCCGAGGAAGAAGGCGAGCGCTGCGAAGAGCACGATGCCGACGAGGCCGATGGTGGCGTATTGGCGCTTGAGGTAGGCCTGCGCGCCCTCGGCGATCGCGGCGGCGATCTCCTGCATCCGCTGCGTGCCGGCGTCGCGTTTCATCACGTCGTTGATCGTCACGATTCCGTAGGCGACGGCGCACAGCCCGCCCAGGATGATCAGCAGCAAAGCGGTCATGCACCCGTCCCTTGTTTTCGTGATGCCTGGTTCTCGTGATGCGTGGCGTCGGCTTGGTCGTCGTCGAGCCGAACCCTCAGGGTCCCCTCGATCGGCTCGGGTTCGGCATTCCTTCGCAGAAGTGCCAGACTTGATTGCCAAACTTCGCGGTCGAGCGCAAACGCGACTTTCGATCGGCCCCACGAGATCTTGCTGCGCTGCAGCATAGACTTTTGAATTCTGTTCTTCGGAAGGGCGCTGGTCGCCGGGTGAGTGGCCGTCTAGGCGGCGACGGCGGGCGGCCGCATCGCCGATCGCCGCTTCAGCCGAGCGTTAACCCAGCATTAACCATAGCAACTACTACTCTTGGTTGCATAAAGGAGAGAGTGCTTCACGATGAGCAGCGATCAGGTGGCGAAGCTCGCGGCGACGATCGACGTGCTGACGAGCGCCGTGCAGTTCCTCATTGCGGAGCGCGTGAGCATGCAACCGCCGGCGCTGCACGGCGCCCTGCTTCAGGTGCTGCAGCGCTCGCTCTCGGTTCCGGCGCAGAGCTACGCGGACGAGCGCGGCGGCGCTGCGGTGCAGGAGGCCGACCTCGCGCGCTGGACCCCGATCGTCGCGACGCACCTGATCGACGACGTGCGGCGCCAGCTCGGCCATCCGCCCGTGGCCGTCGCGCCGACCGCGCCCGCCAAGGTCCGGACGATCTCCGAGGCGTTTTCAGAAATGGCTGAACGCGCCCGCCGCGAAAACGCGCGCGGCGCCCTCGGCATCGCGAAAGCCGGGTAGTCCGCTGCCTGATCCGACGGTGCCGACGACCGAGACCGGCACGCCGGCCGCAGCGGCCGCGGCGCGGAACGCGTCGCAGGAATCGGGGGCCACGGTGCACAGAATCTCGTAGTCGTCGCCGCCGGTGACGGCGACGTCGAACAGGTCCGTCCGGCTCGCGATGGCGCGGGTGGCAGCCGGGGACAGCGGCACCGCCGCCGCGTCGATCTCGGCCGTCGCGCCGGCGCCGGCCAGCATCTTGGCGAGGTCGCCGGCCAACCCGTCCGACACGTCCATCGAAGCGGTCGCGAAGCGCAGGACTGCGTCGGCGAGACCCAGGCGGGCTTGCGGGTGCAGGTAGCGGTCGGCGAGGTGCGCGCGCGCAGGCGCATCGAGCGCCCGGACCCAGCCGGCATCGGGATCGAGCCGCATCCGCAAGCCGAGCGCTGCGTCGCCGATGGTGCCGCTGACGCAGATCCTGTCGCCGACCCGCGCGGTCGCGCGGCGCACGATGCGCCCGGCAGGGACTTCGCCGATCGCGGTGACGCCGATCAGCGCCGGCCCGCCGGATTTCACCGTGTCGCCGCCGAGCAGCGGGCAGCCGGACGCCCGGCTCGCCTGTCCGAGCCCTTCGGCGAAGCGCGCCAGCCAGGCTTCGGTCCAGTCCGCCGGCAGGGCGAGGGTGAGCAGGAAGCCGCGCGGGACGGCGCCCTTGGCGGCGATGTCGGAGAGGTTCACCCCGAGCGCCTTGCGGGCGAGCGATTCCGGCGGGTCGTCGGGGAAGTAGTGGATGCCGGAGACGATCGCGTCCGCCGTCAGCACGAGGTCGTGGCCGGGGCTCGGCGCGAGGCTCGCCGCGTCGTCGCGCAAGCCGTCGGCGCCGGGGCCGGCGAGCGGGGCGAAGTAGCGCGCGATCAGCGCCTCCTCGGTGGGACGCGAGGAAATCACGTGATCGCCCGCCCGGCCGCTCACCCCTGCTTGGCGCCGGCCAGCTCCGCCGCGCGGGTCTGGCGCGCGACCTTGTCGAGCACGGCGTTGACCATGCCCGGCTCGTCGCCGGTGTAGAAGCTGTGGGCCACGTCGACGTATTCCGAGATCGCGGCGCGGGCCGGCACGTCGCGGCGGAACATCAGCTCGTAGGTGCCGGCGCGCAGGATGGCGCGCAGCACGACCTCGATGCGCTTCAGCGGCCAGCCCTGGCTCAGGGCCTGGTCGATCTGCGGATCGATCGCGCGCTGCTCCTCGACGACACCGCGCAGCAGGTCGCGGAAGAAGGCCGTCTCGGCCGGCGGATGCACCACGCCGTCGATCTCCTTGCCGAGCCAGAAGGTCTCGAACTCGGCGAGCGCGTCGAGGACGCCCTTGCCGGAGATCTCCATGTCGTAGAGCGCCTGCACGACGGAGAGCCGGGCGCCGGTGCGCGGGTTGATCTTGGTCATGCGGGTTCAGGCTCTCGTGCGACGGCGGCCGCGCGCTTGAGCGCGAGCACCGCGAGGGCGGCCTCGGCCGCGCCGCCGCCCTTGTTCATCTCGGAGACGCGGGCGCGGGCGTGGGCCTGCGCCTCGTTCTCCACGGTCAGGATGCCGTTGCCGAGCGGCAGGCGCAGGCGCACCGACAGGTCCATCAGGGCCCGCGCGCTCTCGCCTGCGACGATGTCGTAATGCCCGGTCTCGCCGCGGATGACGCAGCCGAGCGCCACGACGGCGTCGTAGGGCGTGCCGGCCGCCTCGGCCGCCTCGAGCAGGATGGCGACGGTCGCGGGAATCTCCAGCGCGCCCGGCACGGTCACGACCGCGGCGTGGGCCTCCGCCGCCGCGACGGCGCCGAGCGCCCCGGCGAGCAGGTCGTCGGACAGGCCGTCGTAGAAGCGCGCCTCGACCACGAGGACCCGGGCGCCGGGCGTTTTCGGAGGGACGTAGGCGTCGCTGCGGGGGACATGCATGGGACTCGTGGGACTCCGGCGGACCCACCGCGCGTGCGGAGGGCGCTGACCGACGCGCCGTCTCCGGCCGTCTCGCATCCAGGGTGTTCGGGCAGGGTGTCCGAGGGAGCGAGGGTTAGACCGAAGCGACCGGCTCCACAAGCATGCCGGCGCCGGCCCGCCTGCGGACAGGGCATCGCCTCCATGCGCCGGCGCCCGGTGCGACGGCCCGGGCATCGCTTTTACGACGCCGCCGCGCCCGTGATGGCCCGCGGCTTGCTCCCCGGTTTTCGCGAAGGGCGTGCCGACCGAAGGACCCGCATGAACGTCGAGGTGATCCAGCTGACGAAGCGCTACGGCTCGACGCTCGCCGTCGACGCGATCGACCTCAAGATCCCGTCGGGCGCCTATTGCTGCCTGCTCGGGCCGTCCGGCTGCGGCAAGACCACGACCCTGCGGATGATCGGCGGGCACGAGGCCGTCAGCTCCGGCGCGGTGGTGATCGGCCCGCGCGCCGTCGGCGACGCGCCGCCGTCCGAGCGCGGCACCGCGATGATGTTCCAGAGCTACGCGCTGTTCCCGCACCTCACCTGCCGCGACAACGTCGCGTTCTCGCTTCGCATGCGCGGGGTCGCCAAGGCCGAGCGCCGCACGAAGGCCGACGCGATGCTTGACCTCGTGCAGATGGGCCACCTCGCGGACCGCCTGCCGGCGCAACTCTCTGGCGGGCAGCAGCAGCGCGTGGCGCTGGCCCGCGCGCTGGTCACCGGCCCGAAGGTGCTGCTCCTCGACGAGCCGCTCTCGGCCCTCGACCCGTTCCTGCGGGTGCGGATGCGGGTGGAGCTGAAGCGCATCCAGGCGGAACTCGGGCTCACCTTCATCCACGTCACGCACAGCCAGGAGGAGGCGATGGCGCTGTCCGACCTCGTGGTGGTGATGAACGGCGGCAAGATCGAGCAGGCGGGCGACCCGCGCACGGTGTTCGAGCGCCCGGCCTCGGCCTTCGTCGCCCGCTTCATCGGCGGCCACAACGTCATCGCCCTGCCCGAGGGCAAGGTCGCGGTGCGGGCCGACCGGATGCGGCTCGGGGCCGAGGCCGGCGCGGGCGCGGTGCAGGCCCGCGTGCTGGCCGTCGAATACCAGGGCGCCAGCGTGCAGGTGGCGCTCGAGGCGGACGGGATGACCGAGCCGGGCGGCCTGAGCGCGGTCCTCGACGACGCCACCTTCGCCGGCCGCCCGCTGGCGCCGGGCGACCGGGTCGCGCTCGGCTGGGACCCGGACGCCGCCCACCGCCTCGACGCCTGACGCGACCGCTCAACATAGACTAAGGAAAGCACGCGGATGACCAACGGCATCAAGTTCACGCGGCGCACGCTGCTCCAGGGGGCAGGCACCGCGCTCGCGGCCGGGCCGATCACCGGGTTTCCCGCCGTCCACGCCGCCGAGCCGGTGACGCTGCGCTATCTCGGCACCGCCGTGAACCAGTCCGGCGACATCGCCCGCAAGGTGAAGGAGGATCTCGGGATCACGATCGAGTACATCCCAGTCGTCACCGACGAGGTCACCAAGCGGGCGGTGACGCAGCCGAACTCGTTCGATCTGATCGACACCGAGTTTTTCAGCCTGAAGAAGATCGTCCCCTCGGGCAACATCCTCGGCATGGATGCGCGCCGGATCAAGAACGCGGACAAGATCACGCCGATCTTCACCAAGGGCGAGATCGCCGGCAAGGCGATCGGCGACCAGGGCACCGCGCCGAAGAAGGTGTTCTACCTCGAAGGCCAGACCGGCAAGTCCTTCGCCTCGTCGCCGACGGAGTGGATCACCCTGATCCCGACCACCTACAACGCCGACACCTTGGGCATCCGCCCCGACCTGATCAAGCGCCCGATCACCAGCTGGAGGGAGCTCCTGAATCCCGAGTTCAAGGGACGCGCCTCGATCCTCAACATCCCCTCCATCGGCATCATGGACGCGGCGATGGTGGTGGAGGCGACCGGCGACTACACCTACGGCGACAAGGGCAACATGACGAAGGCGGAGATCGACCGCACGATCAAGCTCCTGATCGAGGCCAAGCGCGCCGGCCAGTTCCGCGCCTTCTGGCAGGACTTCAACGAATCCGTGAACCTGATGGCGTCGGGCGAGACGGTGATCCAGTCGATGTGGTCGCCCGCCGTCACCAAGGTGCGGACGCAGGGCGTCGCCTGCACCTACCAGCCGCTGAAGGAAGGCTACCGCGCCTGGGCCACCGGCTTCGGCCTGCCGAAGACGCTGACCGGCCGCAAGCTCGATGCGGCCTACGACTTCGTCAACTGGTTCCTCTCGGGCTGGGCCGGCGCCTACCTCAACCGCCAGGGCTACTATTCCGCCGTTCCCGAGACCGCCAAGACCCAGATGGAGCCCTACGAGTGGGCCTACTGGATGGAGGGCAAGCCGGCCGAGAAGGACATCCACGGCCCCGACGGCGGCCTGCTCGAAAAGGCCGGCGCCACCCGCGACGGCGGCTCCTTCGAGGCCCGCATGGGCGCGGTGGCGTGCTGGAACGCGGTGATGGACGAGAACACCTACATGGTCCGCAAGTGGAATGAGTTCATCGCGGCGTGACGCGGGTTCTTTCCATATCCGCGACGCCGCTTCCCTCCCCCCTCTTCGGGGAAGGGTGGGCCTCGCATCAGCGAGGGTCGGGAGAGGGGAGCGACAGCGCCGGATACGGCGCTCTCCTCTCCCCCCCTGCTGCGCAGGGTACCCTCCCCCGCAGCGGGGGGAGGGAAGAGCGCGCGCTCCATCGGTCGGAGGTCTCGCAATGAGCGACGTGGCGCTTCCCGCGCTTGCCGACGCCCCGGCGAAGACGGAGCAAACCGAGACGCCCGCCCGCCCGCGCCGGCGCCTGCCCTACCTCCAGGCGGCGCCGATGGCGCTGGTGTTCGTGGTCTTCCTCGCGATCCCGCTGCTGCTGACGCTGATGGTCAGCTTCTGGGAATACAACGAATACGAGATCATCCCGGCCTTCACGCTGCAGAACTACCGCGACGTGTTCGAGGGGTGCGGCAACCTCGCCGACCCGTGCACGACGGTGCGGACCTACCTCTCGACCCTGAAGTTCTGCGCGCTGACGCTGGCGTTCACGCTGATGGTCGGGTTCCCGGTGGCGTACTTCCTCGCCTTCCACGTCCGTTCGCGCGCGGTGCAGATGGCGCTATTCCTGCTGTGCACGATCCCGTTCTGGACCTCGAACGTGATCCGCATGATCTCGTGGATCCCGCTGCTCGGGCGCAACGGCCTCGTCAACGACACGCTCCGCAGCCTCGGGGTGATCGAGCGGCCGATCGAGGGACTGCTGTATTCCGACTTCTCGGTGACGCTGGCCTTCGTGCACCTCTACACGGTGTTCATGATCGTGCCGATCTTCAACAGCATGGCGCGGATCGACCGGTCGCTGATCGAGGCGGCCTACGATGCGGGCGCCACCGGCTGGCAGACCCTGTGGAGCGTCGTCGTCCCCCTGTGCAAGCCGGGCATCGCCATCGGCACCATCTTCGTGCTGACCCTGGTGATGGGCGACTTCGTCACGGTGGGCGTGATGGGCGGGCAGCAGATCGCCTCCGTGGGCAAGGTGATCCAGGTCCAGATGTCGTACCTGCAATTCCCGGCGGCGGCCGCCAACGCCGTGGTGCTGCTGGCTGCCGTGTTGATGATGATCCTCGGGCTGACCCGGGTGATCGACCTGCGCAAGGAGCTGTAGCCGTGAGCGACCGCCCCCGAGGCCTGGCCTTCACCGCGCTGGCGGCGTTCTTCGCGCTCTACGTGCTGTTCCTCTACGGCCCGACCCTGACGATCCTGGCGCTGAGCTTCCAGGGCCCGCAGGGCGGGCTGACCTTCCCGATGAACGGCGTCTCGACGCACTGGTTCGGCAAGCTCTGGGCCGGCGGCGGCATCGTCGACATCTGGGCGGCGTTCGGGCGCTCGCTCCGGCTCGGCTTCGTGGTGATGGTGCTCACCGTCGTGCTGGCGTTCTTCGCGGGCCTCGCCTTCCGCAAGGGCTTTCGCGGCGCCAACGCGCTCTTCGCCATCGCGGTGGCGAGCCTGATCGTGCCCTCGATCGTGGTCTCCCTCGGGATCGGCCTCGAGTTCCGGCTGGTCGACGACGCGATCAACGCGCTGGCCGCCGCCACAGGCTGGGGCTGGCTGCAGGACCACGGCACCGCGATGGGGCTCTACAGCTCGGCGCTCGGCGCTCACCTGACCTGGACGCTGCCCTTCGGCCTGCTGATCATGTTCGCGGTCTTCAACCGGTTCGATCCGGCCTACGAGGAGGCGGCGCGCGACCTCGGCGCGACCGGGGCGCAGACGCTGCGCCACGTCGTGGTGCCGATCCTGGCCCCCGCACTGGTCGGCGTCGCACTGTTCGGTTTCACCCTGTCCTTCGACGAACTCGCCCGCACCAGCCAGGCGATCGGCGGCCGCAACTCCCTGCCGCTCGAACTCCAGGGGCTCACCACCACGGTGACGACGCCGGAGATCTATGCGCTGGGAAGCCTGACGACGGCGGTTTCGGCGCTGGTGATCGGCACGGCGCTCGCCGCCAGCCTCCTCCTGCAGCGCCGCCGCGCGCGCCGGAGCCTGGCCGGCGCCTAGAGCATTATCCGTGCGGTCGCATCGTCTCCACGCGAGCCGGCATCCACGTCGCTTGAAAATGCTCCGGCGCCCTACTCCGCGCCAGCCGGCTCGTCGCCCGATTCGACGAGCGTCAGGCGCGGGGTCGAGGCCTTGCGCTCGGCGGTCTCGATCAGGCGCAGGCTCGTCGCCTGGCGGCTCTTCTTCAGGTCCTCGGCGATCGCGCCGGTGTTCCCGGCGATGCGCTTGGCGCGCTTGTCGTACTCCGCCATCGAGACGACCGAGGAATCACCGGTCTCGGGGGTGCGCGCCATGTCCACCTCGAAGGAAGAGACCGTCCGCACGAGCGCGTGGCGGGCATGACTTCAACCTAGCACGCTTTCGCGTGATCGCTCCGAGGATTCGCGGGCGACGCACCGCGGGTTCGAGCGGCGGCGACATCGCTCGGCCGGGCACGCTTTCGTGTTCGTGCCGGTTGGTGTTTGCAAAATGTCGCGGGGTGTGCAAAAAGTACAACATCGACTTCTGGTCAGATATCCGGCCGCTCCGCCCGTAATGGTCGTGCGCTGTGTTTTCTCCCACAATTCGACGATTAGCGATCTGGCGCGTGATTCACATGCGCCGGTCGGCTTATGACGCCTGATAAGATACGGAATTTTCTATGAGCACCGGCACCGTCAAGTGGTTCAACGATCAGAAGGGCTTCGGCTTCATCCAGCCGGATGACGGCGGCAAGGACGTCTTCGTGCACATCTCGGCTGTCGAGCGCGCTGGCATGCGCGGCCTGACCGAGGGCCAGAAGATCTCCTACGAGATGGAGACCGACCGTCGCAGCGGCAAGCAGTCCGCCGGCAGCCTCCAGGCCGCCTGAACCCGAGTTCGCCTCGGATCGTTGTCGAAGCCGTCCCACCCGGGACGGCTTCGCGCGTTTCTGAACGGCGCGACCGAATCGCGGCGAGGCGACCTCGCCGCGGACCGCCTTCAGCCAAGCGCTGGGGGCCGACCACCGCCGAGCCCCGCAGGCGACGACCTGTGCGCCTCGGTCCGACCCGTCTGACCGCATCCGGCATGGGGCCGGTGGCGCATAAGGATCTTGTGTGAATCAATCCAAGGACAACCAGTTCTCCGACCGGCTCGAGACCGCTGCGAAGGCGCGGGAAGCGATGCTGGCGCGCTATCGTTCGCGGCCGGCCGCCGACGATCCCGCCGTGGTCGCCCGCCAGGCCGAGCGCCAGGCCGTGATCGAGGCCCGCGAGGAGCGCAACAAGGAGCGCGAGGCCGCCCGGCTCGCCGCCGAGGTCCAGCGGATCGCCGAGGCGAAGGCCCAGCGCGAGTTCGAAGCCGCCGAGGTGCTGCGCATCGCCGCAGAGAAGGCCGAGCGCCAGGCCGCCCTCGCCGCCGAGCAGAAGGAGGCGCGCGACGCCCGCTTCGCCGCCCGCAAGCTCCGCGCCCGCAAGTAAGACCGAGACCGGCTCGCCGAGCCGAAACCCGGCGACGGCCCCTCCGCCAGCGGTTCACCCCGCGGGCGTTCGGGCCGGCGCCCTCAGCCCTAGCCGAATCCGTCTCCGCATCCGTCGCGCCCGTCCCGGGTTCGATACCCGGCGTCGCGGCGACCAGGAGTGATGTTCGATGTCCCACAAGTTCAAGCTCGGCCAGCGTGTCCGTCAGTCGCGCGGCGGCTTCGGCTCCGTGAAGGACGACGCGTCCGGCCTGCTCTGCGAGATCGTCCGCCTGATGCCCGAGGACCGCACCGGCGAGCCGGGCTACCGGATCAAGTCCTCGGCCGGCGAGCGCGCCGCGACCGAGAGCGAGCTGTCCCTCGCCGGCTGATCAGACCGACACCACCGCCAGCGAGTCACGTCTGCGCGACGTCTGCAGGGCGCGCGGGCGTGCCGTGCGTTGCCAAACGCCCGATCCTGCGCCATCTCACGCTCCGTGCCGGCCACGGCCTCGTCTGCCGGCCGCACGCGGCTCTTGCGGGACGGACCGGGCGGCGTTTCGTGCCCCGTCTCCGGACCGGGAGCCGTTCCATCCCCGGGCGGCGTTTCACGTCGGCCCCAACCCCAAGCAGGCAATGAGTAAGCGCACCAGGCAAAGGCCGCAGGAGCGGGGCTCCGTGCTGTTCGACGTGGTCTACGAGGACGGTTCGCAGGCCTCCAACCGCCGCGTCCCGATGGAAATCCTCGGCGGCCTCGACGGCGACGATCCGGCTCGCGAGGTGATCTCGGCGCAGGACGAGGACATCGCCCAGAAGTCCGGGCGTCCGCAGCGGACGATCCTCTCGCTCTCGCGGTCCCCGATCCCCGAGGCGAAACCGAAGCCGCCCCGCGATGCGTAAGGGAGCGCGAGCGTGGGAGGGCACGACATGGGCCACAAGTTTCATCTCGGACAACTCGTCCGCCGCCGCGACCTCGCGGCGGCCCGCAACGGCAACCGCATCTTCGAGGTGATCGGCCTGCTGCCGGCCGATGCCGGCGCGCCGGGCTATCGCATCCGCAGCACCGAGGCCGGCACCCACGAGGTCCGCGAGGACGGGCTGACCGCGGCCTCGTGCTGCCCGGCGCCCGCGACCTGATCGACCGCGGGACCAGGCGCGCATTGGAGCGCCGCGTCGGGGGTGGCATAAGGCCGAGACGTCCCGATCCCGGGGCCTCGCCCGGACCCCCGCCCGATGCGCCGCCTTCCGCCGGCCCCGACATCCTTCGCCACCGACAGGCGCGCGCCGTGAACGCGCCGGACCTCGCGCCCGCGCGCCGCTCGGCCTCGCGCCGGCTGGCTAACCCGCGGACCCTGTGGAAGCGGGTCTCGCGCGCCGTCGGCGACCTGCTGCCGAAGGGCCTCTACGCCCGGTCGCTGATCATCATCATCGCGCCGGTGGTGCTGCTGCAATCGGTGATCGCCTACACCTTCATGGAGCGGCACTGGCAGCTGGTGACCAAGCGCCTGTCCTCGGCGGTCACGGCCGACGTCGCGGCGCTGATCGACATCTACGAGGTCTACCCCCAGGACAAGGACACCGAGACACTCTCGCGCATCGCCGGCGAGCGGCTGAACCTCGACCTCGACATCCTGAAGGGCGCCAAGATCCCGCCGCCCGGGCCGCGGCCGTTCTTCTCGATCCTCGACGAGGCGCTGTCGGACGAGCTGAAGCGCCAGATCGGCCGCCCGTTCTGGATCGACACCGTCGGCCGATCGAACCTGATCGAGATTCGCGTCGCGATTCCCGACGGGGTGATGCGCATCACCGCGCGCCGCTCCCAGGCCTACGCCTCGAACTCGCACATCTTCCTGGTGTGGATGATCGGCTCGTCGATGGTGCTGCTCGGCGTCGCGATCCTGTTCCTGCGCAACCAGATCAAGCCGATCCTGCGGCTCGCCGCGGTGGCGGAAGGGTTCGGCAAGGGCCGCGAGATCGAGTTCCGCCCCCGCGGCGCCCGCGAGGTCCGGCAGGCCGGCCACGCCTTCATCGAGATGAAGCGCCGCATCGAGCGCGCGATGGAGCAACGCACGACGATGCTCAACGGCGTGAGCCACGACCTGCGCACGATCATCACCCGGTTCCGGCTCTCCCTCGCTCTGATCGACCAGAGCCCGGAGATCGACGAGCTCTCGCGCGACGTCGACGAGATGAGCCGCATGTTGGAGGGCTACCTCGCCTTCGCCCGCGGCGATTCGGCGGAGAACGCGGCGCCCACCGACATGCGCGCCCTGCTCGAGGACCTGCGCACCGACGTGGAACGCCTGGGCGCCCAGGTCTCGGATTTCGAGCTCGCCGGGTCGCCCTCCGTCACCGTGCGGCCCGACGCGTTCCGGCGCTGCCTGTTCAACCTCGCCGCCAACGCCGCCCGCTACGGCGAGACGGTGGCGATCTCAGGCCGGGCCGAGGCGCGGGCGTTCTTCGTCTCGATCGACGACGACGGCCCGGGCATCGCGGTCGAAAGCCGCGAGGAGGTGTTCAAGCCGTTCGTGCGCCTCGACGACGCGCGCCAGGATGCGGGCGGCTCCGGGCTCGGCCTGTCGATCGCCCGCGACATCGCCCGCGCGCATGGCGGCGACGTCTCGCTCCACGACAGTCCGCTCGGCGGCTTACGCGCGACGGTGCGGGTGCCGGCCTGAGGCCGGCGGCTGGTTCGGCCCGATGCGCGGCAAAAAAACGGTGCGGCGGGTGTCCCCACGACCGCGCCGGGGTGCTATGGACGGGCGATCCGTCCAAGCGCGTGGGTTACTTCGCCGCCCCGCACGACCTGAGTGCCGTTCATGAACCCGCTCGTTCCGCTCTTCATCCTGATCTCGCTGCCGCTCGCCGCGATCGGTCTCGTGCTCTACACCGACACCGGCATCGAGCCGGCCCTGTTCTACGCCTCGGTGAAGACCTTCGTGATCCTCGGCGCCATCGCCGTCGCGCTGTCGTTCGGCGCGAGCAAGCTCGCCGAGCGCTCGAAGCACTGATCGCCTCGCCCGCCGCGGCACGCTCCGTGCACGCGGGACGCTCCGTGCAGTAAGGGGCGGGTCGGCCGGGCGTTCGACGGCCCGGCCGCGCGAACCGGGAGGACGTTTCCATGATGCAGATCGTTCCGGCCTTCGGACGCATCGGCGAGGAGAACGCCTTCGCGGTGCTGGCCCGTGCCAACGCGCTCGCCGCTCAAGGACGCGACGTCATCAACCTCGGAATCGGCCAGCCCGACATGCCAACCCCGGCCCACGTCGTCGAGGCCGGCATCCAGGCGCTGCGCGACGGGCACCACGGCTACACGCCGGCCACCGGCATCCTGCCCCTGCGCGAGGCGGTGTCCCGCGACATCCACCGGCGCCACGGCGTCGAGGTCTCCCCTGAGAGCGTGATGATCGTGCCCGGCGGCAAGGTCACCATGTTCATGGCGATCCTGATGTTCGGCGAGCCCGGAGCCGAGATCCTCTACCCGGACCCCGGTTTCCCGATCTACCGGTCGATGATCGAGTTCACCGGCGCGACGCCTGTGCCGGTGCCGATCCGCGAGGCCAACGGCTTCGCGTTCTCGGCCGAGGAGACCCTTGCGCTGATCACGCCGCGGACCCGGCTGCTCATCGTCAACTCGCCGGCGAACCCCACGGGCGGCGTGACGCCGAAGGCCGAGATCGACGCCCTGGCGAAGGGTCTCGCCGACCATCCCGACGTCGCGATCCTGTCGGACGAGATCTACGGCACCATGACTTACGATGGCGAGGCGCATCACTCGCTGCTCAGGTACGAACAGATTCGCGACCGGCTGATCTACCTCGACGGCGCGTCGAAGACGTACGCGATGACGGGCTGGCGGCTCGGCTGGTCGGTCTGGCCGAAGCCGCTCTACGAGGCGGCGCGCAAGCTCGCGGTCAACGCCCATTCCTGCGTCAACGCCGCGACCCAGTGGGCCGGCATCGCCGCGCTGGACGGGTCGCAGGACTGCGTGGCCGAGATGGTCGCCGAATTCGATCGGCGCCGCACGATCGTGGTCGACGGCCTCAACGACCTGCCGGACGTGTCCTGCATCGTGCCCAAAGGCGCGTTCTACGCCTTCCCGAACGTGAGCCGCACCGGCTGGAAGGCGAAAGCCCTGGCCGCGTCGCTGCTGGAGCAAGCCGGCGTCGCCGTCATCGGCGGGCCGGATTTCGGCGTCCACGGCGAAGGCTACATCCGCCTCTCCTACGCCAACTCGGCGGAGAACATCTTGCGCGCGCTGGAGCGGATGAAGACGTTCCTGTCCGAGCGCAGGCCAGGCTGAGGCGCCCTCGCCCCCCCGCGCCGTCATTCCGGGTCGCCGAAGGCGAGCCCGGAATCCAGAGCCGCCGCGTTCGCCGGATCGCAAGCTCCGGCGCCGCCCCTGGACCCGTCGCGGCTCTGGATTCCGGGCTCTGCTGCGCAGCCCCGGAATGACGGGTTTGGATGGGTGGGCGACCCCGAACGGAGCCGCCCGACCCGACCTCAGGCCGCCATCGACTGCGCGTTCGGCTCGGCCGCGCGCACGTCGTCGTCGACGTGCTGCTCGAAGCGCTTGAAGTTCTCCTTGAACATGCCGACGAGGCGGTTCGCGGTCTCGGCGAAGGCGGCCTTGTTGGCCCAGGTCTTGACCGGCTGCAGGATGTGCGGCTCGACGCCGGGCACCGAGACCGGCACCGCGAAGCCGAAATACGGGTCGCGGCGGAACTCGGTCTTCGACAGGGAGCCGTCGAGAACCGCCGAGAGCAGCCGGCGGGTGACGCGGATCGGCATCCGCCGACCGGTGCCGACGCCGCCGCCGGTCCAGCCCGTGTTGACGAGCCAGCAATCGACGTCGTGCCGGGCGATGAGGTCGCGCAGCAGGTTGCCGTAGGTGCTCGGGTGGCGCGGCATGAACGGCGCGCCGAAGCAGGTCGAGAACGTCGCCTCGGGCCCGGTCAGGCCGCGCTCGGTGCCCGCGACCTTGGCGGTGTAGCCGGAGAGGAAGTGGTACATCGCCTCCGCGCCGGTGAGCTTGGCGATCGGCGGCATCACCCCGAACGCATCGCAGGTGAGCATGACGATGTTCTTCGGGTGCCCGGCGCGGCCGGTGTCGCTCGCGTTGGCGATGAAGTCGAGCGGGTAGGCGCAGCGGGTGTTCTCGGTGAGCGAGGCGTCGTCGAAGTCGGGGATCCGCGTCTCAGGATCGATCACCACGTTTTCCATCACCGTGCCGAAGCGCTCGGTGGTGGCGTAGATCTCGGGCTCGGCGTTGCGCGAGAGGCGGATGGTCTTGGCGTAGCAGCCGCCCTCGAAGTTGAAGATCCCCTCCGGGCTCCAGCCGTGCTCGTCGTCGCCCAGCAACTTTCGCGAGGAATCGTTCGAGAGCGTGGTCTTGCCCGTGCCCGACAGCCCGAAGAAGATCGCCGAGCCGCCCTCGGCGTCGAGCGCCGCGTTGGCCGAGCAGTGCATCGGCATCACGCCCGCGCCCGGCAGGATGTAGTTCAGGTAGGTGAAGACCGACTTCTTCATCTCGCCGGCATAGGCCGAGCCGCCGATCAGCACGATCTTGCGCGTGAAATCGATGGCGATGACGGTCTTGGAGCGGCAGCCGTGGCGGGCCGGGTCGGCCTCGAAGCTCGGCAGGTCGATGATCGTCATGTCCGGCACGTACCCGGCGATCTCGGCGCGGGCTGGCCGGATCAGCAGGTTGCGGATGAACAGGGAGTGCCACGCGAATTCCGAGAACACCCGCGCCTTCACCCGGTAGCCTGCGTCGGCGCCGCCGTAGAGGTCCTGCGCGAACAGCTCGCGGCCTTCGGCGTGGGCCTGGAAGTCGGCGAGCAGGGTGGCGAACTGGTCGGGCGTGATCGCGCCGTTGTTCTCCCACCAGATCTCGTTCTCGGTGCTCGCGTCGCGGACCACGAACTTGTCCTTGGGCGAGCGACCGGTGTGGCTGCCGGTGGTGGCCACCAGCGCGCCGCCGCGCGCCAGGCGGCTCTCGCCGCGGACCAGCGATTCCTCGTAGAGGCGCGGGGCCTCCAGGTTCCAGTGCACGGCCTTCAGGTTGCGCAGGCCGATCGCCTCGGCGCCGTGGGCCGCGTTGTGATCGCCGATGTCGCTCATGGTCTCTCTCCCGGGCCCCTGCTCGCGCCGTGTCGCTGGTCCGGGCCGCGCGGCGCCGGATCAAGGGAGCGTCCGTGCGGTCGTACAGGACCGCCGCACGCTGGTTCGCCGCTCCCGGCCCGTTCTGGATCAGGCGGTAAGGCAATCGCGTCAACCTGGACCCGGGAGGGAGGAGGACAGACGGAGGCCGCTTTGTCAGGCCTCGGCACACCTGTAAGGTGCCGATCGCGACGCGCATGGCGCGTGGGACCGCAAGCCGCCTTCAACCCGGGCGCGAAGGCGGGTATCGGAGGGGACGCCCCCCATCCGTCCCGAGACGATCGAACCCTTCATGCCGCAAGCCGTCGCCGGCCCCGAGATCGAGCGCCTGATCCAGCTGCTCGCCCGGATGCCGGGCCTCGGCCCCCGCTCCGCGCGGCGGGCCGCCCTGCAGCTCATCAAGAAGCGCGACACCCTGCTCGCGCCGCTCGCCGACGCGATGCGGGTCGCGGTCGAGCGCATCGTCGTCTGCCGGGAATGCGGAAACGTCGACACCTGCGACCCGTGCACGATCTGCAGCGACCCGAAGCGCGACCCGACGGTGCTGGTGGTGGTCGAGGACGTGTCGGACCTGTGGGCGCTGGAGCGCTCCGGCGCGGTGCAGGCGCGCTACCACGTGCTCGGCGGCGTGCTCTCGGCCCTCGACGGCGTGCGGCCGGAGCACCTCAACATCGCCAGCCTCGCCGAGCGGGCGGCGAACCCTGAGGTGACCGAGATCATCATCGCGCTGAACGCCACCGTCGACGGGCAGACCACGGCCCACTACGTCACCGACGCGATCAAGGCGCTCGGTCTGAAGGTCACGCGGCTCGCCCACGGCGTGCCCGTGGGCGGCGAGCTCGACTACCTCGACGAGGGCACGCTCACCGCGGCGATCCGCAGCCGAACCGCGTTCTGAATCGCACCGAAGTGGAGGGCGCCGGCGGCATTTGACCGCCCTCCCCCCGCATCCTATTCCGGCGACACGCCTGTCCCCTCACCTGCCCCGCCACCCGGTCGAGCCATGACGATCCGTCCCCTCGTGATCCTGCCCGATGCGCGCCTGCGTCTGCCGTCGGAGCCGGTCGGCCCCGTGACGAAGGAGATCCGCACGCTCGCCGAGGACATGCTGGAGACGATGTACGACGCCCCCGGCGTCGGGCTCGCCGCGATCCAGATCGGCGTGACCAAGCGGGTGGTGACGATCGACACCTCGAAGGAGGAGGGGTCACGCAACCCGCAGGTGTTCCTCGATCCCGAGATCGTCTGGGCCTCGGAGGAGACGCGCGTCTACGACGAGGGCTGCCTGTCGATCCCCGAGGTCTACGGCGAGGTCGCGCGGCCCGACAAGGTGCGCGTGCGCTTCCGCGACCTCGACGGAGCGGTGCAGGAGATCGAGGCGGCGGGCCTGCTCGCGACCTGCATCCAGCACGAGATCGACCACCTCAACGGCGTGCTGTTCATCGATCACCTGTCGAAGCTCAAGCGCGACCGGATCGTGAAGAAGTTCACCAAGGCGGCCAAGCGCGACGCGGCCTGAGCGGACAGCAACCATGCGCGTCGTCTTTATGGGCACCCCGGACTTCGCGGTGCCGACGCTCGCGCGGCTGGCCGAGGACGGCCATTCGATCGCGGCGGTCTACACCCGCGCGCCTGCCAAGGCCGGGCGCGGCATGGCGCTCCGCCCCTCCCCCGTCCACGCGCTGGCGGACCGGCTCGGGCTTCCGGTGCTGACGCCCTCGACCCTGAAGGACCGAGAGGCCGCCGAGACCTTCTCCGCGCATCGCGCCGACGTCGCCGTCGTCGTCGCCTACGGCATGCTGCTGCCGCAGGCGATCCTCGACATCCCGCGCCACGGCTGCCTCAACCTGCACGGCTCGCTGCTGCCGCGCTGGCGCGGGGCGGCGCCGATCCACCGCGCGGTAATGGCGGGTGACGCGACGAGCGGCGTCGGCGTGATGCGGATGGAAGCCGGGCTCGACACCGGGCCGGTGGCGCTGGAAGACCGCATCCCGATCCGGCCCGGCATGACCACCGGCGACCTGCACGACGCCCTGATGCCGCTCGGCGCCGACCTGATGGCGCGGGCTCTGCGGGCGCTCGAGGCCGGGACCCTGACCTTCCGGCCGCAGGACGAGGTCGGCGTGCTCTACGCCCGCAAGATCAGCAACGACGAGGCGCGGATCGACTGGGCGCAGGATGCCGCGGCGGTCGCGGCGCATGTGAACGGTCTCAGCCCGTTTCCCGGCGCCTTCTTCGAGGCCGACCTCGGCAAGGGCGCGGAGCGGGTGAAGGTGCTGCGGGCCGTGGTCGCCCCCGGCTCCGCCGCCGCCGGGACGCTGCTCGACTCCGAGGGCACGGTCGCCTGCGGCTCGGGCGCCGTGCGGCTTCTCGAACTCCGCCGCGCCGGCAAGGGCGGCACCGCGAGCGGCGCGGAGTTCATGCGGGGCGCGCGGCTCGAAGCCGGGGCGCGCCTGGTATGACCGGGATCGTGGAGGGCGCCGCCCCTCGCCGCACCGAACCGGCCGCCTGATGCCGCGCTACAAGCTCGTCATCGAGTACGACGGCGCGCCGTTTCGCGGCTGGCAGCGGCAGGCCGCGGATCCGAGCGTGCAGGGCGCGATCGAGGCGGCGGTGACGCGGTTCTCGGGCGAGACGCAGGGGCTGACCTGCGCCGGGCGCACCGATTCCGGGGTGCACGCGACGCATCAGGTCGCCCATCTCGACCTGTCCAAGGATTGGCGGACGGACGTGGTGCGCGACGCGCTGAACGCGCACCTGAAGCGGGTCCCGGTCTCGATTCTCTCGGCAGAGGTCGTCGACCCGGCGTTCAACGCCCGGCACTGGGCGATCCGCCGGCACTATCGCTACCGCATCCTCGACCGGCGCAGCCCGCCGACCTTCACCCGCGGCCAGGTCTGGCACGTGCCCTGGCCGCTCGATGCGGCGGCGATGCACGCGGCCGGGCAGAGCCTCCTCGGCCTGCACGACTTCACCGCCTTCCGCGCCGCCGAGTGCCAGGCCAACAGCCCGATGCGCACCCTCGACCGCCTCGACGTGACCCGCCGGCCGATGGGGTCAATGGAGGAGATCGTGGTCGAGACCGACGCGCGCTCGTTCCTGCACCATCAGGTCCGCAGCATGGTCGGCACGCTGATGCTCGCCGGCGGCGGCCGCCTCGACGCGGCCGGCGTCGCAGACATCCTCGCCTCCCGCGACCGCAGCCGCTGCGGCCCGATGGCCCCCGCCCATGGGCTGTGCTTCGTCGGCGTCGATTATCGACCTGAGATTAACGATTTCGCATTTAATTAATCTGAGATTGCTTTTCTAGCACGAAGAGCGATGATCCCCCGGCAAGTGGAGGGCGCTGTTTGCGCACCCGGGGGGGCGACGACCATGGAAGGCCCGTTTCAGATCATCGTCTATCTGGCGACGTGCTTCGCGTTCTTCTCGCCGCTGATCTTCATCGCCGTGCGGGAATCGATCAAGAAGCACCGCCAGGAGATCATCACCGACCTCGCGACCGTGTTCGACATCGGTGACCCGGCCGGGACCAACCTGATTCCGTCATTCGAGTTCGTGAAATACAAGTACTTCGTCGGCGCCCGCCGAAGCCGGGACCCGGCGGCCGGCCGGGCGGAGGGCGAGCGGAGCACGGTCTGGGCGGAAGAGACCCGCGGCAAGCGCGAGGACTATTCGGTGATCGCGTGGATCATCGGCTCCGCCCCATTCGGAATCCTCGCGGCGACCTCGACCTTCTACGGCCTGTCCCTGCTCCTATCGGTGCTCGCCGAGCATATGACCGAGCCGAGCGGCCTGCGCTGGGGCGGCTTCAGCTACCCGACGCCGACGGGCGTCGGCATGGTCTGGCTGCTCGGCATCTGCGCAGCCTTCGCCGGCAGCTACATCACGGCTTTGCGCAGCCTGTACCGCGCGATCAAGAACTTCGACCTCAGCCCAGGCATGATCGCCAACGAGACCAACAAGATCCTCATCAGCTTCGTCCTCGGGCCGATCGTCTCCACCTCGATCATCTGGTTCGGAAGCCAGCTCGTGACGCTGGTGGTGCCGGTCTCGCCCGCGGTGACGGCGGCCGCGGCCATCACCGCCTGCTTCGTCGCCGGCGTCATGCCGGAGGTCGTCCTGCGCAGCATCATCCAGCGCGACCAGTTGAAGAACTTCAAGCGCGAGGAAGAAGAGGTCTTCCGGGCGTTCAAGATCACCCCGGTCGAGATCGTCGACGGCATCGACAGCGAGATCCGGGTCCGGCTCGACGACCACCACATCCACTCGACGCAGAACCTCGCTGCGGCCAACCCCCTGATGCTGTTCGTCGAGACACCTTACGGCGTCTACCAGATCATGGATTGGGTCGCGCAGGCGCAGCTCTGCTGCTCCGTCGGGCGGGACAAGATCGTGCGGCTGTGGCCGCTCGGCGTGCGGACGCTGTTCGACCTCGAACGGCTCGCCGCCGGTAAGGACCCGTCCAAGGACGCGCTTCTGCTGGAGGTCGGGCGCATCATCCTCGGCGAGGCGCTGGTGCCCCTCGACCCGAAGGATCGCGCCGCCACCGCCGCCCTCGTCCGCGCGAGCATCGAGTTGCGCCTCGACGACCCGCATGTGCAGCGCCTGCGACAGATCTACATCGCCGTCGGCGACCGGCTCGGCTCGAAGAGCCGCCGCTTCCGCGGCGGCGGCTACCGGGTGCTGTGCCGGAATCGGTCGCGCAAGGGCTGGATTTGCCGCGGGATTCGGGGCGAGCGCGCCTGAGCCTCTTCCTCAGGCGCCGGTTGGGAAGTAGGCGTCGAGCATCCGCACGTAGATCGCCGTCAACCGTTCCAGGTCGGCCACCGGCACGCACTCGTCGACCTGGTGCATCGTCTCGCCGACGAGGCCGAACTCGATCACCGGGCAGGCGTCCTTGATGAAGCGCGCGTCCGAGGTGCCGCCCGTCGTGGAGAGCGTCGGGCGCAGGCCCGTCTCGGCCGCGATCGCGTCCGAGACCAGGTCGACGAAGGCGTCGGGCCGCGTGAGGAAGGCCGGGGAATTCGAGGGCGCGAGGTCGAGGGTGTAGCGGACGGCGTTGCCGGCGGCCGCATCGAGGCGGCGGCGGATCTCGGCGCCGAGCGTCTCGGCATCCCAGCCCTCGTTGAAGCGGATGTTGAACACCGCCCGCGCATCCGCCGGGATGACGTTGGTGGCTTTGTTGCCGACGTCGATCGTCGTGAATTCGAGGTTCGAGGCGTCGAAATGCGCGGTGCCGCCGTCGAGCGGGTCGGCGGCGAGCGCCGAGGCGAGGCGCAGCATCCCCGGGATCGGGTTCTCGGCCCGGTGCGGGTAGGCGACGTGGCCCTGCCGGCCGTGGACCGTGAGCTTGCCCGTGAGCGATCCGCGCCGCCCGATCTTGATCATTTCGCCGAGCGTGCTCGGGTTCGTCGGCTCGCCGAGCAGGCAATGGTCGAAGCGCTCGCCCCGGGCCTTCGCCCAATCGAGGAGCTTGACGGTCCCGTTGACCGCCGGCCCCTCCTCGTCGCCCGTGACGAGGAACGCGATCGACCCGGAAAAATTCGGGCCGCGCGCCTGCAGGAAGCGCAGGGCGGCGGCGAGCATGCAGGCGATGCCGCCCTTCATGTCGACGGCGCCGCGCCCGTAGAGGATGCCGTCGGCCATCGCACCGTCGAACGGTCCGCTCCGCCACGCCGCCGCGTCGCCGGGCGGCACCACGTCGGTATGGCCGGCGAACAGCAGGCACGGGCCGCCCGATCCGATCCGGGCGTAGAGGTTCTCGACGTCGGGCGTGCCGGGCTCGGAGAAGACCGGACGCGCGACGGAGAACCCGGCCTCGGTGAGGACCCGGTCGAGCAGGGCCAGGGCGCCGCCCTCCTCGGGGGTCACCGAGGGGCAGCGGAGCAGCGCCTGCGCCAGATCGAGGGGGCTCGCTTGCACGCTCACGCCGGGCGCCCGACGACCGGAGGCCCGGGGATGGTCGGGCAGGTCGGCCTGCTCGCGCAAGACGACGTAGTCCCGGAGCGCGGAGCCTGCATCTTCAACCCTTCTTGAGAAACGAAGCTTACGACAACATGGGGCCGGGACAAAAGCCGCCCGACGGGTCGCGCACGCGAAGGGAGCACCGAGGCATGGATGCGAAGGCGGGGTCCGAGCCGGCCAAGGCCGGCAGCCATCTCAGCCTCGTGCCCGCGCCGTCGGAGAAGCGTTCCGGCGGCCGCCGCAACGCGGTGATGATGCCGGCCACGATCGTCTGCCCCGACGGGGCGACCCATCCTTGCGTGATCCGCGACATGTCGGCGACGGGCGCGAAGCTCGCGATCTCGCGCCGCCACCGGCTGCCCGCCGAGGTCACGCTCGCGATCCCGGGGCAGGCCGTCGCCTACGCAGTCGCGCGCCAATGGCAGCGCGGCGACTTCGCCGGCGTCGTGCTGGCTGTCGCCAAGCCCGACGCCGACACATCCGACGCCGACATGCCTGCACCCGAGATGCCTGCACCCGAGATGCCCGGCGCAGCTACTTGAGGACCACCACCTGCGCGTCGCCGACGCGGCGCATCACGCTGACGGTGACGTCGTCGCCGTGGCGGTGGAAGCGGAGATCCACCCGCGATTCGCCCAGCCGCACGTTGTAGAGCGAGACGCCGTCGAGGAACGCCGGCAGGATCGGGTTGCGCAGGCGGACGCGGTTGCGGGCGTGGTCGAGCTCCAGGCCGAGGCAGGCCGAGAGGAACGCGAACGGCGCCGCCGCCGCCCAGGCCTGCGGGCTGCACGCCACCGGATAGGAAACCGGCCCGCGCTGGCGCCGACGCATGAAGCCGCAGAACAGTTCCGGCAGCCGCTTCTGGTCCTGGTACAATGCGGTCTCGAACATGCCCTGGAAGATGCGCGCGGCCTCGTGCTTGAGGTCGTAGCGCGCGAGCCCCATGGCGATGATCGCGTTGTCGTGCGGCCAGATCGAGCCGTTGTGGTACGACATCGGGTTGTAGCGCGCCTCGCCGCGGGCGATCGTGCGCACGCCCCAGCCGTTGAAGCCGTCCTTGGACAGCAGCGTCGCCGCCACCTGCGCCGCCCGCTCGGGCTTGGCGATGCCGGTGAACAGGGCGTGACCCGCATTCGACGAGCGCACGGCGCATTGCCGCTTCTCGCCGTCGAGCGCCAGGGCGTAGGTGCCGATCTCTTCGTTCCAGAACGCGGCGTCGAACGCATCCCTCAGGGCGTCCGCCTCCAGGGTCAAGGTCTCGGCCATCGCGTCGTGGCCGAGCATCGCCGCGAGCTTGGCCATGCCGTTCTTGGCGGCGTAGACGTATCCCTGGACTTCGCACAGCGCGATCGGACCCTTGGCGAGGTGGCCGTCGTCGTGGAAGATCGAATCGTGGCTGTCCTTCCAGCCCTGGTTCTCGAGCCCCTTGTCGGTGTCGCGGGCGTATTCGACGAAGCCGTCGCCGTCCCGGTCGCCGTAATCGTTCATCCAGGCGAGCGCGAGCTCGAGCGCCGGCCAGATCCGGGTGATCGTCTCGCGGTCGCCGGTGACGGCGTAGTATTCTGAGGCCAGCATCACGAAGAGCGGCGTGCCGTCAATGGTGCCGTAATAGTGCCGGAACGGCACCTCGCCGAGCATCGCCATCTCGCCGCGGCGGGTCTCGTGCAGCACCTTGCCCGGCTGCGCGTCGGCGGCCGGGTCCACCGCCTTGGCCTGCGTCACCGCGAGGTAGCGCAGCACGCCCTTGGCGAATTTCGGGTCGATCCACAGCGCCATCATCGCGGTGATGATGCCGTCGCGCCCGAACACCGTGGAGTACCAGGGGATGCCGGCGAACGGGTAGATGCCCTCCGGCGTGCGGCTGGCCAGCATGTAAAGGTCGGCGGTGGCGCGGCAGGCGGCCTCGTTGAACTGGTCGTTCGACGAGATGATCGTAGTGATGCCGGCGGTCAGCTCGCGCAGGTCCCGGCGCGCGTCGCGGTAGGCGCGGGCGAAGACCATGCCCTCGTAAAGGCCCTTCGGCGGCTTCACCGCGGTGCTGCCAGAGGCCAGCGAGAGCGCGGCGGCGGCGTCCTCGCCGGTCTTCTCGACGGAGGGCGCGCTGGTGAAGGCGCGGTGCGCCTCGCAGACCACGCGGACGAACAGCGAGGCGCGGCCCTCGGGGGCGAGCGTCACCTCGAACACCGCGCGGCCGGGCTCGAGCAGCTTGGGCTTCGGCCCGAAATGCAGGGCGGTGGTGCGGACGATCTCGTCGAGGCCGACGTAGCGGAACTGGACCTCGTGCTCGCTCGCGACCTGCACGGCGCGCTTGCCGCGGCTGGTGCGGGCCGTACCGCGGACCTCGAACAGGTCGCGGTAGTCGGCGTCGAACGTCACCTCGATCCGGAGCGTCCGGTGGCGCGAATCGTAGGAGCGCAGGCCGATCCGGTCGTAGCAGGCGCCGCGGAACAGGAACTTGGTGCGCTCGATGGCGATGATCTCGCGCGGCAGCGTGATCTCGTCGCCGCCGTCGAGGCGGATGTCCGGCGTCGTCATGTCGACGGAGAGCGCGCCGTTGTCGTCCTGCATCACCGAGGACAGCATCAGCGGGCGCTGGCCCTCGATGGTGAAGTGCAGGCGCGAGAGGTAGCGCGTGTCCTGGAAGTACAGCCCCTCCGGCCCCGGCTGCACGCCGATGTCGCCGAAGGAATCGAGCACCGCGAAGGCCTCGCCGAACTTCAGCGAGCGCAGCGGCCGGTCGACCAGGGAGGTCTGCGCCTCGATATGGTACTGCGGCAGCACCTCGTCGGCATCCTGGAAGCCGTGCGCGACCGTCCGCGATCCGTCGCCGCCGAGCTGCGCCTTTGCCGTCGTCGTGTCCGCCATGCGTGACCTGCTCCGCGCATCCAGGAGTGCGAATCGAAAGGGCCGCCGGATCGCGAATTTGCGATGCGGCGGCCCTGGTGACCGTCTGATTGAGCCGTTTGTACGACGCCAAGCCGACGGAGAAAACCCTCGTCCGCGTCGGTCAGCTCATCCGCATCCAGCCCGAAGCAAGCCGGATGCCGGAGGTGTGGGATCAGGCCGGCATCGCGGCGATGGAGATCGCCGGACGGGCCGAGCCGTTCATCTCGCCGTAATGCGGGGCGAAGGACGCGGCGCCCGGCAGCGCGATGACCGAATCGCGGGCGGAAAGCAGCTGCTCGTAGGCGGCGACGTACTTCTTGACCATGCACTCGGCGGTGAAGGCGGTCTCGAAGTGGCGGCGCACGCCGGCGCGGCTCATGGTCTTGACCTTGGCGACCGCGGCGACCGCGTCGTCCATGGTCTCGCACAGGACGCCGCTGACGCCGTCGGCGATGACCTCCGGCACGGAGCCGTTGCGGAAGGCGATCACCGGGGTGCCGGCCGACATCGCCTCGATCATGACGAGGCCGAAGGGCTCCGGCCAGTCGATCGGGAAGGCCAGCGCCAGGGCGTTGCCGAGGAATTCCTTCTTCTGATCCTCGTTGATCTCGCCGATGTACTCGACCAGCGGGTGGTGGGTCATCGGCTCGATGACCTCGTCCCAGTACTTCTGGTCGGCCTTGTCGACCTTGGCGGCGATCTTCAGCGGCGTGCCGGAGCGGATCGCCATCTCGATCGCGCGGTCGGGGCGCTTCTCGGGGGAGATGCGGCCGAGGAAGGCGAGGTAGCCGCCCTTGGCCTCCGGCGAATAGGGGCAGTTCTGGGCCGGGAGGCCGTGATGGATCGTCGACAGCCAGTTGACGTTCGGCGGCATCGGCTCGCGCTGGTTGTCGGAGATCGACACCAGCGGCATCCCGGTGAAAGTCTTGTAGACCGGCATGAAGTCCGGCACGTCGAGGCGACCGTGCATCGTGGTGATGCACTTGTGGTTCAGGTCCTCGAACATCGGGTACTGAAGCAGGTCGATGTGGAAGTGCAGGATATCGAACTCGTGCGCCCGGCGATGGACCTGATGCAGCATCGCGAGGTGGCTCGCGGTGTGGTCGCGGTAGCCGAGCAGGCGCAGACCCTCGGGCGTGCAGGCCGCGAGCTTGGCCGAGGTCTCGGAATCGCCGCTCGCGAACAGGGTGACGTCGTGGCCCTGGCGGACCAACTCTTCGGTGATCCAGCTGACGACGCGCTCGGTGCCGCCGTAGAACTTCGGCGGTACGGCTTCCGAGAGCGGGGCGATCTGGGCAATGCGCACGAAAGGTCTCCTGAGTAGCCAGCGTTTCGGGGATCTAACCCGACCCGGGCTGAGTGGGACATGAACGAAACCCACGGCCAAGGTTATGGTTCCTTGTGCGGTGCGAAGGCAGCTCTCTGTCGGCGTCGCCGCGACTTGTCCCCGGTATCCTCGAAGCCCCTTCGGACCCGACGCGGACCCGACGCGAACCCGGCGGCGCGAACAGCCTGTACGGTGCCGAAGTCGGCCGAAAACACCGAGCCGAGCCATTTGCGGAAACCAAGATCGTAAAATCATAGTTTTGAAGTATTCCAAATCGATGTTGTGCCCTTTGGGCGACGCATCGCGAAGGATCTTGCTTATACGTCGCTTTATTTCGTCCGATCATTGCAAGTACCGCCCATGATCCGCCAAGGGATCGAGCGGGGCCGATCGCCTCCGACACTATGAGCGCGAGCGAGAACGATGGTCTGGGACGGCGGAGATACGAGACGACGACGCGCTGAGACCACCGGTTGCTTGCTGGCCTCGGTGGTCTCGCTGACGGCCGGCCTCGCCTCCGCGGCCGAGGCGCAGACCGCCCCGGCGGCGGACGAGGTCGTCCTGTCGGAGCTGAGCGTCACCGGCGTCAGCGCCGAGCGGGCCGGCGGCCCGGTCGCCGGCTATCGCGCCGCACGCTCGGCCACCGCCACCCGCACCGACACGGCGTTGCGGGACACGCCGCAATCGATCCAGGTGGTGCCGCGCGACGTGCTGGTGGACCAGCAGGACGTCCGCCTCGCCGACGCGTTGCAGAACGTCAGCAACGTGCAGCCGGGCGGCACCCTGCAGGGCCGCAGCGAGACCTTCATCATCCGCGGCTTCGCCACCCAGACCTACGCGATCGACGGCGTCCTGCTGAACCAGGCGAGCAACTTCCACACCGTCCAGCGCGACCTCGCCGACGTGGAGCGCATCGAGGTTCTGAAGGGGCCGGCCTCCGTGCTCTACGGCCGCGGCGAGCCGGGGGGCCTGATCAACGTCGTCACCCGCCAGCCGACCCTGGTGCCCTCGGGCGACCTCAGCATCCAGGGCGGCAGCTTCGGCTTCCGCCGCGTGCAGGGCTCGGTGTCGAGCCCGATCCCGAGCGTCGAGGGCCTGGCGGCCCGCATCAGCTTCGCCGGGCAGTCCGACCCGACCTTCCGCAACTACGGCGGTCGGGACAATTCCCGCACCTTCGTGGCGCCGGCCTTCACCTGGAACCCGTCGCCCGACACCCGCGTGTCGTTCCTCGGCGAGTTCACCCGCACCGACACCCAATACGACGAGGGCCTGATCGCCCGGAACGGGCGCGTGCCCCTCGACGACATCGGCCGGTACTACGGCGAGCCCTTCAGCCGCTACAACGGCACGGCGAATTTCGGTCTGCTCCGCATCGAGCACGACGTGAACGAGAACGTCACCCTGCGCGAGGTCTTCAGCGCCCAGGGCGGCGCCTTCGACCTGATCGCGACCCGCGCGACCGGCCTGACAAACAACAACAGCATCGTGGCACGCCGGGAGACCGCCGTGCGCTCGGCCTACGCCTCGATCGACAGCCAGACCGAGATGGTCGCGAAGTTCGACCTGTTCGGCCTGCGCAACACCGTGCTCGTCGGGTTCGAGTATACCAACGGCTATCGCCATTCCTACACGACGCAGAGCACCGGCTACCCGTCGGTCGGCTTCCTCAACCCGACCTTCGGCTCGGCCGTCGTCGGCACGACCTTGCAGGGCGACCTCCGGCAGAACAACGACCTCTACGGCCTCTACGTGCAGGACCAGGTCGACCTCGGCTACGGCCTGCAGCTGCTGCTCGGCGTCCGCTACGACACCGGAACGCAGTTCTACTTCAATCGGACGCCGACCTCGCGCGCGGTGCCGCCGGACCAGGAGCTGTCGGGAACCTCGCCGCGCGTCGGCCTCGTCTACCGGCCGTTCGATCCGCTGACGCTGTATGCGAGCTACACGACCTCGTTCAAACCGCAGACCGCCAACGTCCTCAACGTCTCGAACCCGGCCCCCGAGACCGGCGACCAGATCGAGGTCGGAAGCCGCCTCGACCTCACGCCGGACCTGACCCTGAGCGCGGCCGCCTTCCGCATCACCCGCCAGAACGTCGCCGCCACCGACCCGGCCAACACCGGCTTCTCGGTGATCACCGGCGAGCAGCGCTCGCAGGGCGTCGAAGCGGACCTGGCCGGCCAGATCCTGCCCGGCTGGAAGGTCATCGGCAGCATCGGGCAGCTCGACGCGCGGATCACCAAGGACACGACCTTCACGGTGGGCAACCGCCTCGTCGGCGTGCCGAGCTTCAGCACCAGCCTGTGGTCGACCTACCAGTTCCAGGACGGCTTCCTGCGCGGCTGGACCGTCGGCGGCGGCATCACCTATGTCGGGCGGCGCACGGGCGACCTGAACAACAGCTACTCCGTCGGCGGCTATGCGCACCTGGACGCGGCGTTGTTCTACGATTTCGACGAGCACGGCCGCTTCTCGCTGAACGCGCGCAACCTCACCGACCGGCGCTACATCGAGCAGCCGTTCAACCAGTTCAACAACGCACCCGGCGCGCCGCTCTCCGTGCTCGCCACCATTACCGCCAAGCTGTGACCCGGCCTCCGGACGCTCCGGCGGGAACGTCGGGATCGATCGGGCATCCGCGAAGGCATTGAAGCGGAGCGCGGTTTCTGCCATAAGCCGCCCCGCGTGGAACCGCCCGGCCGGTTAGGGCTGCCGTGGCGGTTCATGCTGCTCCACCAGAAGCATCCATCGAGCGCACCCCTCCGGCCATCGTCGGACGGCAGGGGTTTCGCGCAGCGGAGAGCCAAATGCCCAAGCTGAAGACCAAATCGGGCGCCAAGAAGCGCTTCAAGATCACCGGGACCGGCAAGGTCATGTACGCCCAGGCCGGTAAGCGCCACGGGATGATCAAGCGGACGACGAAGCAGATCCGCAACCTGCGCGGCACCACCACCCTATTCGAGGGCGATGCCGCCAACGTGAAGAAGTACTTCCTGCCCAACAGCCGGTAAGCGCTTCACGACCGCCGAGACTGCTTTTTTCGATCCAGGAGATACAACATGGCCCGCGTCAAACGCGGCGTGACCAGTCACGCCAAGCACAAGAAAGTCCTCAAGGCCGCCCGTGGCTATTACGGCCGGCGCAAGAATACGATCCGCATCGCCAAGCAGGCGGTCGAGAAGGGCATGCAGTATGCCTACCGCGATCGTAAGAACAAGAAGCGTACGTTCCGCGCCCTCTGGATCCAGCGCCTGAACGCCGCCGTCCGCGAGCACGGCCTGACCTATTCGCGCTTCATCGACGGCCTGGCGAAGTCCGGCATCGTCGTCGACCGCAAGGCGCTGTCCGACCTCGCGATCCACGAGCCGGCGAGCTTCGCCGTCGTGGTCGAGAAGGCCAAGGCCGCGCTGCCGGCCGCGCAGCCCGCCAAGGCGGCCTGAGCCCCATCCGAGCGACGAACCGGCGAAAGGCGCGGGGCTCCCTCGGGGGCGCCGCGCCTTCGTCATGTTCGCAGACCCCTTGTCCGCCAGCCCGCGCCGCTGCGCCGGGCGGCGACCCGCACGCGATGGGACCGCGATGACCGATCTCGACACCCTCGAAGGCGACCTGCTTGCCCAGGTCGCGTCCGCAGCCGACGAGGCGTCGCTCGAGGCCGTGCGCGTCGCGGCGCTCGGCAAGAAGGGCAGTGTTTCCGAGCTCTTGAAGACGCTGGGCGCCATGAGCCCCGAGGAGCGCAAGGCGCGCGGCCCCCTGATCAACGGCCTGCGCGACCGGGTGCAGGGCGCGATCGCGCAGCGCCGCGAGGCGCTGGCCGAGGCGGCCCTCGAAACCCGGCTCGCGGCCGAGCGCATCGACGTGACGCTGCCCCTGCGCGAGGCGCCGGAAGCGCGCGGGCGCATCCACCCGATCAGCCAGGTCATCGACGAGATCACCGCGATCTTCGCCGACATGGGGTTCTCGGTCGCCGAAGGCCCGGACATCGAGACCGACGAGCTGAACTTCACCGCGCTGAACTTCCCGCCGGGCCACCCAGCGCGCGAGATGCACGACACCTTCTTCCTCGCGCCCGACGCGGAAGGGAAGCGCAAGGTGCTGCGCACGCACACCTCGCCGGTCCAGATCCGCACCATGCGGGCGCAAAAGCCGCCGATCCGGGTGATCATCCCGGGCCGGACCTACCGGCACGATTCCGACCAGACCCACACGCCGATGTTCCATCAGGTCGAGGGGCTGGTGATCGACAAGGCGGCCAACATCGCCAACCTGAAATGGGTCCTGGAAGAGTTCTGCAAGGCGTTCTTCGAGGTCGACGCCGTGAAGATGCGCTTCCGGCCCTCGTTCTTCCCTTTCACCGAGCCCTCGGCCGAGGTCGACATCCAGTGCTCGCGCAAGGGCGGCGAGATCCGTTTCGGCGAGGGCACGGACTGGCTCGAGATCCTCGGTTGCGGCATGGTGCACCCGAACGTGCTGACCAATTGCGGGCTCGATCCGAACGAGTTCCAGGGCTTCGCCTTCGGCGTCGGCATCGACCGCATCGCCATGCTCAAGTACGGCATGCCGGACCTGCGGCCGTTCTTCGAGGCCGACATCCGCTGGATCGAGCATTACGGCTTCCGCCCGCTCGACGTGCCGAGCTTGATCGGCGGGCTGACGGGGTAAACGTCTCGGGAGGTTTCGATGACCGAGTTCGAGGTCCAGACGATCGCACAGCGCGTCCTCGGCGCGTCGTTGCACGGTGCGGGTTTCGATGCAGCGCACGTCGAGGCACGTCCCAACTCCGCAGGCGAGGATGCGCTCTTCATCACGGTGCGCTTCAAGCCCGGCGCAGGCGTCACGGGCGGCGGCGTGACCGGCGAAGCCATGGTCGCACTCGGGCACGCTCTGGAAGCCGCCGGCGAACACCGTTTCCCGTATCTGATCTACGCGTTCCCTGACGATCCGCCCCCGTATTCGGACGACGTCCAGGCCGCGGAATGAAGCCTCGCCGGATACCAGGGCCCCTCGTCGCCGACCTGATCGCGACGGCCGAACTGCTCGCCGCGAGTCCCGGGCAGCCGACGTTCCGGCAGGCCTGCATGCGGCGTGCCGTGAGCGGCGCGTATGACGCCGTGTTCCACGCCCCGTGCGCGACCTTTTCCGACGCCCTCGTCGGATGGAGCAAGGCGTCGATCCTGGCGCCGATCTATCGCTCGCTCGATCATGGACCCGTTCTCAAGAAGCTGCGAAGCCGGGAAGCCCGACAGATCGACGAGCGGATCGAACGCGTCGCCTTCCTGTTCGGCAGCCTGCAGGAGCAGCGTCATGCCGCCGATTACGCTCCTCCCTCACCCCTTTTCAGCCGAACCCAGACGTTGACGCTCGTTGCGGATGCGCAGGAAGCCGTTTCTCTGTCGAGCGGCCTCGAAGCGCCCAAGCGTCTGCAACTCGCCATCCTTCCGATCGCGCGACAGCGCGCCGCCTGAACCGAAGCGTCTCGAATCCCATGAAATTCACCCTCTCCTGGCTCAAGGACCACCTCGACACCGAGGCGTCCCTCGACGTGATCGCCGAGACGCTCACCCGGATCGGGCTCGAGGTCGAGGGCGTCGAGGACAAGGCCGCCGCGCTCAAGCCCTACGTGATCGCCAAGGTGCTCAGCGCCGAGCCGCATCCCAACGCCGACCGGCTCCGGGTCTGCAGCGTCGACGCCGGGGACGGAAAGCCGCTCCAGGTGGTCTGCGGCGCGCCGAACGCGCGGGCGGGCATGCTGAGCGTGTTCGCGCCGCCCGGCACCTACGTGCCGGGCAAGGACATCACCCTGTCCGTCGGCAACATCCGCGGCGTCGAGAGCCGCGGCATGCTATGCTCGGGGGCCGAACTCGGCTTGGGCGACGACCACGACGGCATCCTCGACTTGGCCCAGGACGCGCCGGTCGGCACGCCCTACGCCCTCTGGGCCGGGCTCGACGACCCGGTCATCGAGATCAACCTGACCCCCAATCGCCCGGATTGCGCCTCGGTGCTCGGGATCGCGCGCGACCTCGCCGCCACCGGAATCGGCGCCCTGAAATCTTCGGCCGAGCCGCAGATCCTGGGCGAAGGCCCCTGCCCCGTCGCGGTGTCGCTCGACGTGCCGGCGGCGAGCGGCCTCGCCCCGCACTTCGCGCTGCGCTTCGTGCGCGGCGTGACCAACGGTGCATCGCCGGACTGGATGCAGGCGCGGCTGCGGGCGATCGGGCTGCGCCCGATCAACGCGCTCGTGGACATCACCAACTACATGACCTTCGACCGCGGCCGGCCGCTGCACGTGTTCGACGCCGCGAAGGTCGCGGGCGACGTCGTCGTCCGGCTCGCCCGCGCCGGCGAGACCCTGAAGGGCCTCGACGGGCGCGACCACGCGCTCGGCGGCGATATGGTCGTCATCGCCGACGACGACGGCGTCGAGTCGGTCGCCGGCATCGTCGGCGGGGCGGCCTCGGGCTGCGACGCCGCGACCACGGACGTGCTGATCGAATCGGCCCTGTGGAATCCGGCCAACATCGCGCAGACCGGCCGGCGCCTCGGCGTCATCACCGACGCCCGCTACCGCTTCGAACGCGGCGTCGACCCGGCCTCGACGCTGACGGGGCTCGACCGGGCGACGCAGCTCGTCCTCGACCTCTGCGGCGGCACGCCGACCGAGGCGACGGTCGCGGGTGCGATGCCCGAGAGCGACCACGCCATCGACTTCCCCTGGTCCGAGGTGCGTCGCCTCGCCGGGCTCGACCTGTCCCGCGCCGAGATGACGGTGACGCTCGAAGCCCTCGGCTTCCGGGTCTCCGGCACCGGCGACCGGGTGAAGGTGGTGCCGCCGTCCTGGCGGCCGGACGTGGAGGGCAACGCCGACCTCGTCGAGGAGATCATCCGCATCGCGGGCCTCGACCGGATCGAGCCGAAGCCGCTGCCGCCGCTGGCGGGGATCACGCGCCCGACGCTGACCCTGATCCAGAAGCGCACCCGCCGCGCCAAGCGCGCGCTGGCAAGCCGCGGCCTGATGGAAGCGGTGACGTGGTCGTTCATCCCGCACGACGACGCGGTGCTGTTCGGCGGCGGCGGCGCCGACCTCGTCCTGGCCAACCCGATCGCGTCGGAGCTCTCCGACATGCGCCCGAGCCTGGTGCCGGGCCTGCTCCGCGCCGCGCAACGCAACGCCGACCGCGGCTATCCCGACGCGGCCCTGTTCGAGGTCGGGCAGTGCTTCGCCGACGACGCGCCGGAGGGTCAGACCATCCGCGCCGCGGCCGTGCGGCGGGGGTCGGCGAACCTCGCCGGCGGCGGTCGGCACTGGGAGGGCACAGCGCCGACCGTGGACGCCTTCCAGGCCAAGGCCGACGCGCTGGCGATGCTCGCGGCGTTGGGCGTGCCGACCGGCGGCCTCCAGGTCGTGGCCGCCGGCGCCGACTGGCTGCATCCCGGCCGCTCGGGCACGCTCCAGTTCGGCCCGAAGAACCAGGTCGGCCACTTCGGCGAGGTGCACCCCCGGGTGATGAAGGCGCTCGACCTGAAGGGCACGCTGGTGGCCTTCGAGATCGTGCTCGACGCGATCCCGGCGCCGAAGCAGAAGCCGACCAAGACCAAGGGCGCCGCGATGCTCTCGGACTTCCAGCCGGTGTCGCGCGACTTCGCCTTCGTGGTCGGCCGCGACGTCGCCGCCGGCGAGATCGTCAAGGCGGCGGCGGGCGCGGAGCGCAAGCTCGTCGCCGGCGTCGAGGTGTTCGACGTGTATGAAGGCGCCGGCGTGCCCGAAGGCTCGAAGTCGGTGGCGATCGCGGTGCGGTTGCAGCCGGTGGAGCGGACGCTGACCGACGCGGAGATCGAGGCCGCGAGCGCCCGGATCGTCGCCGAGGTCGGCCGCAAGACCGGCGCGACCTTGCGCGGCTGATCCCACCCCAACCGAGGCGACCCCGATCATGACCGACGCCGAATCCCTGTGTCAGGCGCTGTCCCTGGCCGAGACCCTGCCCGAGCCGCTGCTGCGGCGCGCGCTCGCAGAGCCGGACCTCGTCGCCGGCGAGACCCTGCGCCTGCTCTCCGAGGCGGGCGCCGGCGCGGAGCTGACGCCCGAGCAGGAGAACCTGCTGTTCTGGGGTGTGCACGTGCTGGCCCACGCCCGCGACGCGCGGCTGCTCGAACCGCTCCTGCGCTTCCTCAAGCAGGACGAGGAGACCGTCGACGCGATCCTGGGCGACGCCGTCACCACGACGCTCGCGCGGATGGTGGCGAGCCTGTTCGACGGCCGGACCGACCCGCTCTTCGCGCTCGTCCTCGACAGCACCGTCGACGACGCCGTGCGCCAGGCCCTGCTCGGCGCCTGCGTCTACCTCACGATCGAGGGCCGGATCGACCGCGGCGCCATGCGCGACCTGCTGGTCCGCTTCGACGACGCGAAGGCGGCCGTCGAGGACGGCATGGGCTGGATCGGCTGGGAGGAGGCGATCGCCTTCCTCGGCTTGCGCGAGCTCGCCCCGCGGGCCGAGGCGGCGCGGCGCGACAAGCGCATCACCGACGAATTCAGCGACGCCGCGTGGTTCAAGGAGACCCTGCGCGAGGCCGAGCGCAAGCCGGACGACCGCGAGCGCCTCGACCCGTGGAACCATGGCTACTTGGACGACCCGATCACTCAGCTCGCCTGGACCCGCGAGGGCTACGGCATGCCGGCGGTCAACCCGTTCAAGGATGTCGGGCGCAACGATCCGTGCCCGTGCGGCAGCGGCAAGAAGTTCAAGAAGTGCTGCCTCGGCAAGGCGGACCAGCGGGACATGAGCGAGATCGTCAGCCTTCTCGGGAAGATCCCGAACCGCTGAGCGGGTTCGCCTCGTCAAAGGCGTAGCCCAGGGTCTCGAACCGCATCGCGCGGGCGTCGACCATCAGCAGGCGGCCGACCAGCGGTTCGCCGAAATCCGTCACGGCGCGGATCACCTCCATCGCCATCAACGAGCCCATCACGCCGGCGAGCGCCCCGAGCACCCCGGCCTCGGCGCAGGGCGGGACGGTTCCGGGCGGCGGCGGGTTCGGAAAGAGGCAGCGATAGGTCGGGTTCGGGCGGCCGTCCGGCCCGGTCTCGTGGGCGCGGATCGTGGTGAGCGTGCCGTCGAAACGGCCGAGCGCGGCGGTGACGAGGGGCCGGCGCGCTCGGTAGCAGGCATCCGAGACCGCGTACCGCGTGGCGAAGTTGTCCGAGCCGTCGGCGACCACGTCGTAGTCGGCGGCCAGCGCCTCGGCCGACGCGGCGTCGATCCGAATCGGATGCGCGACCACCGCGACGTGCGGGTTGAGGCGGGCGACGGCGTCAGCCGCGCTCTCGACCTTCGGCCGCCCGACGTCCGGCGTGCCGTGGATGATCTGGCGCTGCAGGTTGGAGAGCGACACCGTGTCGTCGTCGACGATGCCGATCGTGCCGATGCCGGTGGCGGCGAGATATTGGATCAGCGGCGCGCCGAGCCCGCCGGCGCCGACCACCAGCACCCGCGCCGCCTTCAGCCGGCCCTGCCCCGGGCCGCCGATCTCCGGCAGCACCAGGTGGCGGGCGTAGCGTTCGATCTCGTCGGGGTTCAGGGCCATCCCGTGCAGATAGGCCGGGGGCCGGATCGGCGAAAGCCTGGATCCACGGAATGCACGGCCCCGGAAACGCAGGGTAGGTTCGCACAAGAAAAGCGCCGCCTCGCTGAGCGAGACGGCGCTTCGGAATCTCGTGACGCGCGCGAACGGATCAGCGCGGCGCCAGGATCATGATCATCTGGCGGCCTTCGAGCATCGGCTCGCTTTCCACCTTGGCGATCTCGGCGGTCTCGGTCTTCACCCGCTCGAGCAGGCGCAGGCCGATGTCCTGGTGCGCCATCTCACGACCGCGGAAGCGCAGGGTCACCTTGACCTTGTCGCCCTCCTCGAAGAAGCGCTGCACCGACTTCATCTTGGTGTCGTAGTCGTGCTTGTCGATGCCGGGACGGAGCTTGATCTCCTTGACCTCGACCGTCTTCTGCCGCTTGCGGGCCTCGTTCTGCTTCTTCTGTTCGTTGAAGCGGAAGCGGCCGTAATCGAGCAGCTTGCAGACGGGAGGGACGGAGTTCGGCGCGATCTCGACGAGGTCGAGGCCGGCCTCTTCGGCTAGCGCCAAGGCGTCGAAGAAGGCGACGACGCCCCGGTTCAGGCCGGTGTCGTCGATGAGCTGCACGTCGCGCACGCCGCGGATGTCCCGGTTGGCGCGAGGCCCGTCCTTCTGCGGGGCCGGCATGGCTCTCATGGGTCTACGAATGGCGGTGTTCTCCTGATGCAACGACGAAACGGCGGCCGCTGGCATCCCGTTCCGGGCTACCCTGACCACCGATCGCTCCGGCCTATCCCGGACAGCTTACCTTGGCCGAACCGTGCGGCAAGTCAACACATGTCGGGGATCGACTCGACACGATGCCGACTTCCGCGACGCGAAAGCCTTTCGTGTGATGTGAAGGTCCGGGGCAAAAAGACAAGCCCCCCAGCAGAACTTCCCGTCGGCGCGCGGTCACGCCGGCCCCGCTCGGCCGAGCAACCCGGCGTAGATCGCCAGCGTGTCGTCGACCATGCGCGCGAGGGAGAAGTTGGCCTCGACATGCGCGCGTTCGCGCCGCGCCAGCGCGTCGCGGGCGCTGGCGCCGAGCGAGAGCGCTTCGGCCAGCGCGCCCGCGAGCGCCGCCGCGTCGCCGGCGGGCACGCGCCAGCCGGTGCGCTGCCCGGCCGGAACCTCGGGGGGGCTGAGGACGGTCTCGGGGACCGCGCCGAGGTCGGACACCACCACCGGCGTGCCCAGCGCCTGGGCCTCGACCGCCGAGCGGCCGAACGCCTCGGGCTCCACCGACGGCACCGCGACGACGGAGGCCGCCCGGAAGGCCGCCGGCATGTCTGTGCAATGCCCGACCCGCCGGACCACGCCTTCGAGCCCGCGCGCCGCGACCAGCGCGTCGAGCTCGCGCTCGTAGGCGACGCGGCCCTGGGGGTCGCCCGCGAGCACGATGGCGAAGTCGCCGACCCCTTGCGCCTTGAGCAGCGCCGCCGCCTCGATCAGGATGCGCTGACCCTTCCAGGCGGTGAGACGCGCCGCCAGCAGCACGACCCGCTCGTGCGGCGCGACGCCCCAGCTCCGGCGCAACGCCTCGACGCGGGCGGCGCCGACCGCCACGGGGGTGAAGGCGGAGAGGTCCGTGCCGCGGTGGATCACCTGCACGCGGTCGCCCGCCTGCTCGGCATGCAGGCGCCGGATCAGGTCGGCGGTGTAGTGCGAGTTGGCGATCACCACGTCGCCGCGCGCCATCACCGAGTTGTAGAGCACCTTCACGCCCGTCCGGCCGGAATAGCTGCCGTGATAGGTGGTGACGAAGGGCAGCTTCAGCCGCCGCGCGGCGCCGAGCGCGACCCAGGCCGGGGCGCGGGAGCGGGCGTGGATGATCTGCACCCCCTCGCGCCGGCACAGGCGGGCCAGCCGGCCGACGTTGAGCGCCATCTGGAGCGGGTTCTTCGAGGCGGCGGGAAACGGCAGGCAGATGCCGCCCTTGGCCTGCAGCTCGCCGACGAGTCGGCCGCCTTCCGTGGCGACCAGCGCGCGCGCGCCGGCCGCGGCGAGGCCGGCTGCGATGTCGACGGTGGTGCGCTCGGCGCCACCCGCATCGAGCTCGGGAATGATCTGGAGGACGCAGGCGCCGGCCAGCGGCGCGGCGTCGCCGGGAAATCCGACCGCCGGCCGGTGATCCTCCGTCATGAGGGATCGCGCGGCGAGAGGGCGCAGGCGGGCCGCGGCCGCAGGGAAGCGTTCATTGTCATAGGATCACGGGTACGCTTTACGGTCTGGTAAACGGCGGCTGAAGACGCGGCGTTCAGGTCGGGAACGCAGGCCTCGACGAAGGCGGGAGAACGGGATGCGGGACGGCACGACGCTGGAGCACGTCACGGTAGGCGAAGGGGCGGACGCACGTCGGATCGCGGTGCGGGTGCGCGACGGCGTCGGCCCGGCGATCGTCTGGCTCGGAGGCTTCCACTCCGACATGGGCGCCACCAAGGCGATGGCGGTCGACGCCTTCGCCGCCGCCGAGGGGCGGCTTTTCGTGCGGTTCGACTATTCCGGCCACGGCGAGTCGGAGGGCGCGTTCGCGGCCTGCACGATCTCGACCTGGCTCGAAGACGCGGAAGCCGTGCTCGCCGCGCACGCACCGGAGGCGCCGGTGCTGATCGGCTCGTCGATGGGCGGCTGGATCGCCTGCCTGGCGGCGCGCAACTGCGCGGCGCGCGGCGAGCCGGCGCCGACCGGCCTCGTGCTGATCGCGCCGGCCCTCGACTTCACCGAGGACCTGATGTGGGACAAATTCTCGCCCGAAATCCGCAGGACGCTGGAACAGGACGGCGTCTGGCTGCGCCAGAGCGCCTACGCTCCGGAGCCCGACGCGATCAGCATGGCGCTGATCGAGGATGGCCGGCGCAACCGCCTTTTGACCGGTCCGCTCGACCTCGGCTGCCCGGTCCACATCCTTCAGGGGATGAACGACCCGGACGTGCCGCACCCGCATGCCTTTCGCATCCTCGAAAGGCTGCCGGCGGCGGGCACGGTTCTCACGCTGATCGCCGACGGCGACCACCGCCTGTCGCGGCCGCAGGACGTCGCGCGGCTGCTCTCGGCGGTGGCGGAGATGGCGACGCCCGCTAGAGCATTTTCCATGATCTCCGGATCACGGAAAATGCTCTAACTGACTGTGTAGTCGTATTTTCTTCACGCGAGCCGGCATCCACCTCGCTTGAAAATGCTCTAGTGCAGGCTGACCGGGTAGAGGTCGTGCTCGGCGGCGTTGGCGAGGATCACCTCGCGCGAATCCGCGAGCAGGATCGGGGCGCCGCTCGCCGACAGCAGGGCGAACAGGTCGAGCCCGGGGGTGAGCTGCGGCGCCTGCGGGAAAAGGCGCATCACCTCGTCGGACCGGATCGAGCGGACGTAGGCGATGTGGCCTTCGCCGAGCGCCGCGAGGTCGGCGGCGTTGAACTCGGCCGGGTCGAGGTCGGCGGCCGTCAGCGGGGAGGTGGTGAGGTCGGTCATGTCGTGCCCTCCTTTCGAGGCAGAGCAAACAGCCCGGAAACGATCCCGTCTTGATCGAACCGATCCGGCGATCGTGGGCCTGAATCGAATGTGGGGTGTTTCGCCGGCGGATCAATCGCGCTCGAGGATGGCGATGCGGCGCACCACCCGCTCGGGCTCGGGACGGGCGAGGTCGATCGAGAGCAGGCCGTTCGACAGGTCGGCACCCAGCACCTCCATCCCGTCGGCCAGCAGGAACGCCCGCTGGAACTGGCGCGCCGCGATGCCGCGGTGGAGGAACAGCCGCTCCTTGTCGTCGACCTGACGCCCGCGGACGACGAGCTGGTTCTCCTCCAGCATCACGTCGAGCTGGTCGCGGGTGAAGCCGGCCACCGCCAGGGTGATGCGGAGGCGGTCCGGCTCCTGGTCGGTGCGGACGAGGCGCTCGATGTTGTAGGGCGGGTAGCCGTCGTTGGCGGCCTTCGAGACCCGGTCCAGCGCCTGCTCGATCTCGTCGAATCCGAGCAGGAACGGGTGTCCGAACGGGGATGGACGGGTCATCGGCAACGCCCCTGTGGAGGCCCCGTGACCGGAATGCCGGCGGGCACCTCGTTGCGGGGCCCGCAAGCGGCACCCCTTCCGGACCATCGATCCGGCCCGGAACGATATGGTCGAGCATGCCCGCCCCATCAAGAGAGCCGCCGGCCGCGATCCCACCAGGCGGCCGGGCAGATCCGGCAAGGCAGGCCGGGACCATTCGGCAAGGATGCACGCCGCAACGCGAGATGTATTCGTAACAGTTTGGAACGGCTCTGATTTTCAGCGCCGCTCTTGATCCTTGCCCTGCACCTCGGATACTTCCGCCGCGCAGGCACATTGCATTCCGCTCTTGCGGGAGATCGCGCCGGGGCGCGCATCTTCGCGAGGCCGGACGACCGCATCGCCCCTTTCCAGACACGCGCCGAGGCCGTGGTCCGAGGGAGGGTCCGAGACGGCGATGCGATGGCGCCGGTCCTCTCGGCCGCCCGCTTCGCGGCCGCGGCCGTCCGCTTCGTGCCTCGCGAACCGGATGGACCCGGCGGCAGACGAATTCGACACGGCGCGGGGCGCCGGACGGGCCGCCCGCGGAGCGGAGGATGGGAAGCGTTTCGATGGCTCAACAGATGCTCGGGCGAGGCGTCCCGCTTAACCGGCTCCGCATCAGGCGGCTCGCCCTGGACACCGCCGCCTGCGTGGGGCTCTCCCTCGTGCTCGCGTCCTCGCTCGCCGTGTCCGCGATGGCGCAGGATGCGCCGGCCGGCGAGAAGGCCGCGCCGCTCAAGCTTCAGCTCAACCGGCTCGAATCCGTCGAGGATTCCTGCCGGGCCACGATCGTCGTCGACAACAGCCGCGGGGCTGCGCTGAAGTCGTACAAGCTCGACCTGTTCGCCTTCGACACCGACGGGATCGTGCAGAAGCGGGTCGCGGCCGAGCTCGGGCCGATCCCGGCCCGCAAGACCACCGTCAAGATCTTCAACTTCCCCGGGATCGCCTGCCCGAAGCTGAGCCGGGTGCTGCTCAGCGACGTGCTCGCCTGCGAGGGCGGCGACGCGACCCGCGAAGCCTGCCTCGAACGCACCGAGACCGAGACCAAGGCGAACATTCCGTTCGACCGCTGAGCCGAGCCGGCCCGGCGCGCGACGCCGGCCGCCCCTGAGAACCGATACCGGCCGGCGGCCCAGAGCCGCCGGGCGGCCCGCGGCCGTCGCCGCACCCGAACGACCTTGCAAGGAACTCGCAATGGATCCGACCTCCGCCCCGATCGACGCCGGTCACGACTTCTCGTTCGTGGGCCTGTTCCTGCAGGCCGACCCGATCGTGAAGGGGGTGATGATCCTGCTGGTGGTCGCCTCGCTCGCCTGCTGGACCGTGGTGTTCGAGAAGGTCGTCCGCCTCGCCGCCGCGCGGCGCCAGGCCAAGGCGTTCGACGCGCTGGTGCGCTCGGGCGGCAGCCTGGAGACGGGGATGCCGGGCATCGCCGGCCACGTGGTGAAGGCGGCTCTGGACGCCTGGCGCGACCAGGACGCCTCGGAGACCCGCGCCGAGCGGCGCGACCGGATCGAGCGCGCCATGCGCGGCGCGTTGACCCTCGAGGTCAAGCGCCTTCAGAACGGCCTGGCGCTGCTGGCGACGTCGGGGTCCACGGCGCCCTTCGTCGGCCTGTTCGGCACGGTCTGGGGCATCATGAACTCGTTCTCGTCCATCGCCCGCAGCCAGGACACCTCGCTCGCCGTGGTGGCGCCGGGCATCGCCGAGGCGCTGTTCGCCACGGCGATCGGCCTCGTCGTCGCGATCCCGGCGGTGATGGCCTACAACAAGCTCGCCAACGACGTCGGGCGGATCCAGAGCACCTTCGTCTCCGGCATCGGCCTGCTCGGCAACCGCCTCGCCCGCGACCGCGGCGTCCAGCACCGCGCCGCCGCCGAATAGCCGCGCGACCATCCGAGACCCGCGATCCCGGCCCGCTCAGGCGGCCGGGCCTTCCATTCCCGACGCGGCCGCCCCTTGGGGGCCCGAGCCGCCGACCCCGGAGGACGCCGCATGGCGATGGGTTCGATCCGCGCGAGCGGTTCCGACGACGACGACCTCGACACCGCTCCGATGTCGGAGATCAACGTCACGCCGATGGTGGACGTCATGCTGGTGCTGCTGATCATCTTCATGGTCGCGGCGCCGTTGATGACCACCGGCGTGCCGGTGCAGCTCCCGAAGACCGCAGCCGCCAAGGTCGCGCAGTCGCAGAAGCCGGTCGAGGTGACGATCGACAAGGACGGCAAGCCCTCGATCGCCAAGGAGGTCTTCACCAACGAGACGCTGGTGCCGCGCCTGCGCGCCATGGCGGCCGAGAACAAGGACCAGGTGATGCTGGTCCGCGGCGACAAGGACGTGGCCTACGGCAAGATCATGGAGGTCATGGGCCTCGTCGGCCAGGCCGGCTTCACCAAGGTGTCGCTGATCGCGCAGTCTCCGGGCGGACCTGCTCCGGGCGGACCGGCTCCGGGCGCCCCCGCCGCCGCGCCGGCGAACGGGGCGGCGCGGTAAGCCATGTCCGCCATCGTCGACACCGGGCCGGACTCCCGCTCGTCGGGGCTCGTTCCCGCCTTCCTCGTCGCGCTCGCCCTGCATCTGGCCGCGCTGGCGGGCCTCGCCCTGTTCAAGCTGACGCCGCCGACGCCCCCCGGCGAGCAGCAGATCTCGATCGACCTCGCGCCGCTGATGACCGACGCGGACACGCAGGCGCCGAGCGAGACCCAGGCGAGCGAGGCCGCCCCGCCCGAGACCAAGCCCGTGGACGAGCCCGCCGAGGCGGAGCCGACCAAGCCGCCGCCGGACGCCGCCGAGGCCAAGCCCGACGAGGCGGTGGTCGCGCCCCCGCCGCCGGCCACCGTCGCGGAGGTGCCGCCCGACGCCGTCCCGGTCGAGCCGGAGAGCCAGGTCATCACCTCGCAGGCCGAGCAGGCCGAGCCGCTGGCGCCCCCGCCGCCGGTGGTCGCGCAGGCCCCCGAGCCCGCAAAGCCGGCCGAGCCGGAGAAGCCGAAGGTCGACCTCGCCAAGCTCAAGGCCGAGCGCGAGGCGAAGATCCGGGCGCAGAAGCGCCAGGAGCAGATCGAGGAGGCGCGCCGCGAGGCGATCGAGGAGCGCAAGGAGGCGATCCGCGAGGCCAAGGCGAAGGCCGCGCGCGAGGCGAAGGCCAAGCAGGCCCAGGCCCGCGCGGGCGCCGAGACCCGAAGCTCCGCTTCGTCCTCGCGCGAGAACGCGGCAGGCCGGGCCTCGGCCGGGAGCGATCCGAGCGCGATGCGCCAGTGGACCGGCGCGATCAGCTCGGCGATCCACGGCCGGATGAACCCGGGCGCGGCGGCCGGCACCGCCGGCGGCACGGCGATGGTGCGCTTCACCGTGCTGCGCTCCGGACAGGTCACGAGCGCCGGCCTCGCGCGCAGCAGCGGCGTCGGCCAGATCGACAGCGCGGCGTTGGGCGCCGTGCGCGGCAGCCTGCCGGCCGCGCCCCCCGGCGTGACCCAGTCGAGCCTGTCGGTGACGATCCCGCTCAACTATCGCGTGCGTTGAACAGAGGAAAACGCCGCCGGCGCAAGGTGCCGGCGGGTCTGACGGGCGGCTTCGACGACGCCCGAGGCTACGACGGCACGGGAAAAGTCGCCGTGACTTGCCGTCCGTGCCGCCGCGGCATTCGCCATCGGGGCGCCCGACATGCTACACCACCTTGAGTTCCGCACGCCGCGACGGGTTCGCGGCGGACCGGCGGAGACGATGCGAACCGGCCGCCCACCTGTCCTCGGGTCGCGCCGAACCCGCCCATTCCGACGACCGGGAGCGCTCCCTTCGCACGTGGAGCGCCCTTGGCGCGACGGCACCGGCAGGGACGAAAGGAATACGATGAGCGACGAGATCGATACCGGCGCGGACACCGAGGACGAAGTCCGCACTCCGGAAGAGGAAGCCAAGCACAAGGCCGAGGAGCGGGCCGAACGCGCGGAGCGGGCCGAGCGCATGCAGCGCGAGGGCGCCCAGGCCATGGCCGAGCACATCGCCTCGATCAAGGCCGTCGACGAGCGCACCGTGCGCCTGCGGGCGTTGCGCCTCGCCAAGGAGGCCTCCGACGCGCAGGCGAAGGCCGCCGAGGTCAAGCCGCTGACGAAGGCCGCCGCCGCCAAAGCCGCCAAAGCCGCTGAGAAGGCGGCCGAGAAGGCCGGCGCCGAGAAGGCCGCCCCGAAGAAGAGCGCGGCCAAAGCCGCCAAGAAGGCCTGAGGCGCGACCATGGCCTTCGACCGGACACGCCGCATCACCGATCCGCGCCAGGCGGCCGAGGCCGCCTTCAAGGCGGCGACCACCGCCAAGCCGGCCCCGGCGCCCGCGGCGGCGGCGCCGGCACCGCGCCAGCCACAGGCCGCCCCGGGTGCGCGCGAGTCGGTGACGTTGCGCATCGACAGCGCCGTGCTGGCGCACTTCCAGAAGGACGGCCCGGGCTGGCAGGACCGCATCAACGACGCCCTCAAGGCGATCGCCTCGGCCTGAAACACGCCGGATCATCGGATTTTCGGTTGATCGGCTCGGTGAGTACGGCGCCCGTTTTCCCGGACGGGTGAGGCGTCAGCGGAATGCGATCCGGGACCCAGCTCGGGACGTCGCGAAGCGTCGAAACCCTTGCGCCGTACATGTCGAGCCGCCGACGCGGCCCCTTTATGGTGCTGGGTCCCGGATCAGGCGGTGCCGCGCCGGATGCGGTTCACCGCTCGGTCGAGGGCGCCGAGGAACGCCGAGCGGTCGCGCGCCGAGAACGGGCGCGGCCCGCCGGTGATCGTGCCGGCCTCGCGCAGGTCCTGCATCAGGTTGCGCGTGGCGAGCGCCATGCCGATCGCCGATTCCGAGAACGGCTTGCCGTTCGGGCCGATCACCGTCGCGCCCGCCTTCACGCAGCGGCTGGCCAGCGGCACGTCGGCCGTGACGACGACGCTGCCCGGCCCAGCCCGCTCGGCGATCCAGTCGTCGGCCGCATCCATCGCGTCGCCGACGACGACGCGCTCGATCCAGGGTTCGCGCGGCACGTTCAGGAAGCTGTTGGCCACGACGTAGACGTGCAGCCCGTAGCGGGCGGCGACGCGGTAGGTCTCGTCCTTCACCGGGCAGGCGTCGGCGTCGACGTAGATCGCGATCGGGCCGGTCACGACGAACGTTTCCCCGCAGCCGCTTTCGGCGTCCGCGGCTTCGGCACGAGGCGGGCGGAGAACCCGGCCGCCATCAGCAGCACGCCGAGCGCGAACTGCGCCCTCGAAATCTCGCCGCCGATCGACAGGACGATGGCGCGGCCGACGACGAGGATGCCCAGAAGCGGCAGGCCGAAGCGCAGCGCCATCCGCAGGCCGGTGAGCCAGGGTGCGCTCATCGCGCGATCCGAAGCGCCGGGCGCTCCGTCTCGATAGGCTGCGGCATCTCGGGGGCGGCCCGCTCCAGGGTCGCGACGGAGAGCGGCTGGCCGCGCCCGCGCAGGGCGTGCGCCCCGAGCGACCGCGCCGCGATGCCCGCCGGCAAGGCGTCGAGGCGGTCGAGCAGGTCCTGCGAGATCAGCATGTTCACGCCCAGCGGCCGGCACAGGGCCTCGATCCGCGAGGTGACGTTCACCGCGTCGCCGAAATAGGCGATCTTGTGCCGATCGACGCCGACTTCCGCCGTCACCACCGAGCCGCCGTGCAGGGCCGCGCGCAGGCGCGGCACGGTGCCGAACCGCGTGGTCCAGGCGGCGGCGTCCGCCTCGATCCGGTCGAGCACGTCGAAGACGCAGGCGACGCAGCGCGCGTCCTTGAGGCCGCGGGCCATCGGCCAGGTGATCATGGCGAGGTCGCCGATGTAGTCGTCGGTGGAGCCGGCATTGCGCCGCACCGGCTCGGCCAGCGTGGCGAAGATCGCGCCGAGATATTCCTGCGCCCGCAGGTCGCCGTGCGTCTCGGCGAAGGCGGTGGAGCCGACCACGTCGAGGAACAGGAAGATCCGCTCCTCGCGCACCGGCTTGTGATAGCGCCCGACGAGGAAGTTCACGAACACCTCGCCGCCGATGAGGTCGCGCATCCGCACGACGAAGACGAGGAGCGCCGAGACCGCGAGCGAATAGGCCAGCACCCGCGGGGTGATCCGCACCGCGGAGGACAGCGTGTCGTCGGTGAGGCCGAGCGCCCAGACCACCGAGCCGCCGAGCGCGCAACCGAGCGCGATCATCAGCACGTAGAGCAGTTCGGCAGAGGGCACGTACAGCATCGCCGGCAGGCGGCGCAGGCGCGTCTGCAGGCCGGAGAGGATCAGGCCCCGGTCGAAGGCCAGCACCGTCACGCCGACGGCGAGGCCGTAGATCGTGCCGGCCGCGAGCGAGGTGCCGCCGACGAACAGCAGGTTGTAGAGGAGGCCCGCCCCGCCGGATGCGACGACGATGAGAGCCCAGAACCAGCGATGCTGCGGGAGCATTCAGTGGTCCGCCTGGGCGAGGAACGAGGCGTGAGGCGGACAGGCAGCGTGCACGAAACCGATCCTGAAGCGTTCTCGACCCGGTGCGGAACGAAGCGGGCTGGACGGCGCCCCGCCACAGGAACGGGGCATCGACCAAAGTCTAGGTCCGGACTTGGTGCCGGGCCATTGCTCAACGTCCCATGATGGCGCGATTAAGGCGCAGGCGCCATCCGTTCCGGCGATGGAGCGGCCGCGCCCACGAGACCGGACCTTCGGGGCGCACGGCGCGCCTCTTCCCGGGCGCACGGTGCGCCTTTTGGAGACAGGATCCACGTGATGCACGCCAGACCTTTCGGCGCGACGGGCCTCAACGTTTCGGTGGTCGGCCAGGGCACCTGGCGGATCGACGCCGCCGCCCGCGAGGCGGCCGTCGCCGCCCTGCGCGCGGGCATCGACGCCGGCATGACCCATATCGACACCGCGGAGATGTACGGCGACGGCGAGGCCATCGTCGGCGAGGCGATCCGGGGCGCGCGGGAAGAAATCTTCCTCGTCTCCAAGGTGGTGCCGGGCAACGCCACGCGCCGCGGGGTGGCGCGCGCCTGCGAGCAGTCGCTGCGGCGCCTCGGGACCGACCGCCTCGACGCCTACCTGCTGCACTGGCCGGGCCACCACCCGCTGGAGGAGACCATCGCCGGCTTCGAGGACCTGCGGCAGGCGGGCAAGATCCTGTCCTGGGGCCTGAGCAACTTCGACGTCGAGGACCTCGACCGGGCGCTGCGCATCGCCGGCCCCTACCGCATCGCCTGCAACCAGGTGCTGTACCATCTCGGCGAGCGTGCGATCGAGCACGCGGTGCTGCCGTGGTGCGCCAAGAACGGCGTCGCGCTGGTCGGCTACTCACCCTTCGGCAGCGGCGACTTCCCGAACCCCGCCAGCCCCGGCGGCCGCGTGCTGGCCGGCATCGCCGAGGCGCACGGCGCGACGCCCTACGCGGTGGCTTTGGCGTTCCTGACGCGGATGGAGAACACCTTCACCATCCCGAAGACCGGCCGCGCCTCCCGGGCGGTCGAGAATGCCGGCGCGGCCTCCCTCCACCTCAACGCGGCCGAGATCGCGATGATCGAGGCGCAGTTTCCCCGCGGCCCGCGTCCGCGGACGCTTCCCATGCTGTGAAACCCGCGCGACCGTTGCCCGCGTGTCGCGATATCGTCAGCGATTTCGCGCTATCCCTTGCCCCGGGTCCTGGTTCGGCGCCCGCGGAGGTTGCGATGGCGGACCGTTCGATCCTGCGGTTAGGCCCGCGCGCCGCCTTGCTCGGATCGACCTTGCTCGGATCGACCTTGCTCGGATCGACCTTGCTCGGATCGACCTTGCTCGGATCGACCTTGCTCGGATGCGCGGCGCCTGCCGGCGCCGCCGAAGGGTCGCCGCTTGCCGGCCCCTACGGCGAGACGCTGACCGTCGACGACAAGGGCATCACGCTGCGCTTTCCCGACGACGCGGCCAAGCTTCGGATCGGCGGCAAGCTGCAGCTCGATTTCGGGGCGGCCGGCATCCGCCAGACCGGGTTCCCCGAGCCATTCTCCGACAACGTGGGCGTCCGGCGCTCCTGGATCGAGAGCTACCTGACCCTCGGCAAGACCATCGAGCTCGCGTTCCAGTACGATTTCGCCGACCCGATGCGGCCGATCAACGATGCGGCGATCGCCTGGAAGGGCATCCCCGGCATGATCCTCACGGTCGGCAACATGAAGGAGCCCTTCAGCCTCGACCAGCTGACCAGCGACAACAACACCGTCTTCACCGAACGCTCGCTCGCCGACGCATTCGCGCCGGCCCGCAACTTCGGCTTCGCGATCGGCCGGTCCGGTCAGGACTGGACCGTGGTCACCAGCGTCTTCGGCGGCAACGCCAACACCGGCATCCGCAGCGAGGGCGTCGCCTCGACCACGCGCGCGACCTTCGCGCCGATCCACACCGACGACGCGGTGCTCCATCTCGGCATCGCCGGAAGCTTCCGCAGCCTGCCGCGGGACGAGTCGCCGCTCGCCCTGTCGAGCCGCTCGGAGGCGTTCCTGTTCGCGCGGCCCTTCGTGAACACCGGCGACATCCGCGACGCGGCGAGCGTCGGCCGGCTCGGCCTCGAGGCCGCCTACCGCACCGGACGCCTGCTGATCCAGGCCGAGTACATCCGCACCGAGGTGTCGCGCTTCGACGGCGCCCGGTCGGTCTCGTTCCAGGGCGGCTACGTCGAGGCCAGCTACGTGCTCAACGGCCAGGGCCGCGCCTACGCCGTGACGCCGAACTACGGTACGACCTACGCGATCTTCGAGGCGGTGAAGGTCGGCGAGGAGGCGCGGGTGAGCCGCGGCGGCATCGGCGTGTTCGAGCTCGCCGCCCGCGTGAGCGCGATCGACCTCGACGACGGCGCGATCCGCGGCGGCATCGAGCGCGACGTGAGCGTCGGGGTGAACTGGTACCCGGACCGCAACGTGCGGATCATGGCCGACTACGTCCGGTCGCGGGCCGCGCCCTCCGCCCTCCAGGGCGGCCGCGCGATCGACACCGACGTGTTCATCGGGCGGTTCCAGGTCGCCTGGTGAGGGGACGCCGCGGGGTCGGTGCAAGTGCCTCGATAAGTGCAATGGAATTGGTGAGTGGCTTTGAATTGGTAGGTGGAAGTGAATTGGTAGGTGGATGTGCGTTGCCGATCCGGCCCTCGCTCCGGTCGGCGGGCGCGCCTCAGGCGGTCAGGGCGACCGGCTCGGCCGGCGCAGCGTGGGCCGCCGCGCGGACGCGGTTGCGGCCGGCGCGCTTGGCCGCGTAGAGCGCGGCGTCGGCGTCGGCGAACAGGGCCGCCGCGTCGTCGCCCGGTCCCGGCACCCGGCAGGCGAGGCCGACGCTGATCGTGGCGACGCCGCCGACATCGGTGGCGTGCGCGATCTGAAGCCCGACCACCGCGCGGCGGATGCGGTCGGCGAGCGCGCGCACCGCGTCGTCGGGCAGGCCGGACAGGATCACCGCGAACTCCTCGCCGCCGATCCGGCAGGCGACCGCGTCGAGGCCGGCCAGGCGCTGCAGCACGCACGCGGCCAGGGCCTGGAGGACCGCGTCGCCGCGGTGATGGCCGAAATGGTCGTTGAACCGCTTGAAGTGGTCGGCGTCGAGCAGCAGCAGCGCGATCGGCTCCCGATGGCGCACGGCGCGCTGCCAGGCTTCGTCGAGGGCCGCGTCGTAGCGGCGGCGGTTGGGCAGGCCGGTGAGGCTGTCGGTGAGCGCGAGGCGCGACAGCTCGGCGTTGGCGGTGCGCGCGGAATCCTCCGCCACCGTGCGCTGGGTCATCTCCCGGTGGAGCACCAGCATCGAGCCCAGGGTGACGCAGATCAGGCCCAGGATCAGCGCCGCGATCCAAAGCGCCTTCGAAAGCCAGACGGCGCGGATGCTGTCGACGCCGGTCGAGACGTTGACGACGAGCGGCAGGCCTTCGAGGTTGGCGAAGGCGTAGAGGCGGTCCTTGCCGTCGAGCGTGGAGGTGCCGACGAACATCCCGCGCCGCTCCTCGCGGTGCCGCAGGAAGGCCGGCCCGTCCGCGACGTTGCGCCCGACGTAGCCTGCCCCGTAGGGATGCCGCAGCATCAGCGTCCCGTCCTGGTGGAAGACGTTGATGTGGGCGCCCGGATCGATCCGCAGCCGTGCGAACTGCGACTGGAAGTACGACAGGTGGATCGCCCCACTCACCATCCCCCCGAACGTGCCGTCCGCCTTCACGATCGGCCGGCTCAGGCCCATGATCGACCGGCCCGAGATGCGCGACGTCCGCGGGCCGGTGATCACCAGCCCGGCCTGCGGGTCGGCCTTCAGGCGCTGGAACTCGGGCAGGTCGGCGACCGAGTGGCGGCTCGTGGTCTCCGGGTCCGAGGTGATCTGGACCTGGCCGGAGGAGTCGACCAGGGCGATGACGCCGAGGCCCGCCGCCGAGGCGGCGTTGTCGAACAGCACCTCGCGCCGCAGGTCGGGCGGCAGCTCGATCAGGTTCGGCTGGGTGGCGCGGACGGCGGCGGCCTGGAGCGACAGGTCGTACATCACGACGTTGCGGGACACGGCCTCCTCGATCATGCCGAGCAGGTTCTGTGCGTTCGTCTCGGCGCGCCGCCACGCGCCGTCGCGCAGGTCGTAGATCAGGTAGGCGCCGAGGATCGCGAGGCAGGCGGTGACGCCGATGCCGAACCGGGCGATCAACAGGGAGGCACGGTCCTTCCGCAGGGGCGCCGTCGCGGCGGACGCCAGGTCGGCGAGCACCGACCTGGAAAGCTTCGCCTTGCTGGCAAACATCGATTTGGCAGACATCGACCGCGGACCCAAACTCGAAGCCTCACGACGATGATGCAAGCGAGAGAAGTATTTTAGCCTAACGCGCCCAATCTGTAGTAGAAAGACTGATCAACATGCTGAACGCTTCGTCAATCGCAAGTCCGGCGCACCCCTCTGACGTTGCAAGCGATGCCGGCGAGGCCTTTCCGAGGCCTACACCGACGATCAATCGCCGAGGCCGAACAGCTTCTCGATGAAGTTCCGGTCGTCCGCGTCGCGGGCCGCCGGACGCCGCGCGGCTGTGGCCCGGGGTGCCGGGGCGGGTGCGGGCGGCTCGCCGAAGATCTGCCCGAGGATGTTGCCCGGGTTCGGCGCGCTCGCCACCGAGGCCGTCGTCTCGGGCGCCTTGCGCCAGCGGTTGAGGCCGGGCAGCGGCACCGGCGTCTGACCCTTCAGGGCGACGCTCATGTAGGTCTTCCAGATCTCCACCGGCAGGTTGCCGCCGGACGCCTTCTTGGTCGGCTCGCCGTCGTCGTTGCCGAGCCAGATCCCGGTGACCAGGCTGCCGGAATAGCCGATGAACCAGGCATCGCGGAAATCCTGGCTGGTGCCGGTCTTGCCGGCCAGATCCCAGCCGGGGATGTCGCCCTTCTTGGCGGTGCCGATCACGAAGGTCTCGTGCATCATCGCGTTCATCATGCCGACGGCGTTCGGATCGATGACGCGACCGAGGCCGCCTTCGCCGCGCTTGTACAGGACCTTGCCGTCGACGCCCTTCACCCCGGCGACGACGTAGGGGATCACCCCCGTGCCGCCGTTGGCGAAGGCACCGTAGGCCCCGACCATCTCCAGCGGCGTCACCTCCGAGGTGCCGAGCGCGATCGAGCCGTTGGCCTGCAGCGGCGAGGTGATGCCGAGCCGCTGCGCCGTCTGCACCACCGCCTTGGCTCCGACCTCCTGGCCGAGGCGCACGGCGACCGTGTTGAGCGACAGGGCGAGCGCGGTGCGCAGGGTGACCGGTCCCTCGTACTGGTGCGAATAGTTCTCGGGCTGCCAGTTGCCGATCTTGATCGGCGCGTCCTCCTTGACCGTGTCCGGCGTCGCCCCGCGCTCGACCGCGGCGAGGTAGACGAACGGCTTGAACGAGGAGCCCGGCTGGCGCTTGGCCGTGGTGGCGCGGTTGAACTGGCTCTGCGCGTAGTCGCGCCCGCCGATCAGCGCGCGGATCGCGCCGTCCGGCCGCATCGAGACGAGCGCGCCCTGGCCGACGTTGTAGCGCCCGCCCTTGGCGTTGAGCTCGTCGACGAGCGCCTTCTCGGCGGTCGCCTGCAGGGTGGTGTCGATCGTGGTCTGGACGACGATGTCGCCCTCGATCGTGCCGACGAAGTCGTCGAGCACGTCCATCACCAGGTCGGCGACGTAGTTCGCCGAGCCGCCGCCGCGGCTGCTCGCCGGGCGCGCCGGCTGGGCGAGCGCGACCTTGGCGTCCTGGGCGGTGATGAAGCCGAGCTCCTGCATCGCCGCGACGACCTGGGCGGCGCGCGCCTGGGCTGCCGGCAGGTTGCGGTTCGGCGCCAGCCGCGAGGGGGCCTGGACGAGGCCGCCGAGCATCGCGGCTTCCGCGACGCTGACGTTCTTGGCCGGCTTGCCGAAGTAGCGCTGCGCCGCCGCCTCGACGCCGTAGGCGCCGGCTCCGAAATAGACCCGGTTCAGATAGAGCTCGAGCAGCTCGTCCTTGGTGTACTTGTGCTCCAGCCAGAGGGCGAGGATCGCCTCCTGGATCTTTCGCGAGGCCGAGCGCTCGGGGGTGAGGAACAGGTTCTTGGCGAGCTGCTGCGTCAGCGTCGAGCCGCCCTGGGCGACGCCGCGGCGCGTCAGGTTCTGGCCGATGGCGCGCAGGATGCCGACCGGGTCGACGCCGAAATGACTATAGAAGCGCCTGTCCTCGATCGCCACGAAGGCGCGCGGAAGGTAGGTCGGCAGCTCCTTGATGCCGACGACGCGGCCGCCGGTCTCGCCGCGGTTGGCGAGCAGCGAGCCGTCGGATGCCAGGATGGCGATGTTCGGCGGGCGCTTGGGCACCGCGAGCTGGTCGATCGGCGGCAGCTGCGAGGCGTGGTAGGCGATGAGGCCGGCGATGCCGACCACCGCCCATAGGCCGAGCACCCACCCGGCGTAGACGAGGCGCCCGAGCAGGGATCGCCTGCGGACCTTCTTGCCCCCGCTGCGGCGCGCGCCGCTTTTTGCTGCGGGCTTCGCCCGGCGGCTGCCCTTGTCCTCGCCGTCCCGAACTCTGCTCGCCACGCCGCCTCCCGGGCGATCGTCCCGCGACAGGCGCAGGTCCGCGCCGCCCCGACCTGCGCCGCGCCCTTCGGGCACGTCGAAGTTCGGTTCGCCCCGGCCGTCCCGTCCGCGTCCGTTCGCCATGCGTCCCGTCTGTCCTGAGGCCCCGTGGGCACGCGCGACGCGAAGGCTGCGCGCGGCGATCGTCGGAGGCCCGGTTCCGCACGGTAAATGCGGCGGGTTTAAGGGATGTTAACCGCCGATTTTCAGAAGTCGTTGAGGATCAGGCATTTGGGCTGGGCCGGCAGGATTCTCCCGGGATCCGCGGTGGCGCGCCGACGGTCTGCGCTCGGCCGCTTGGGGCATTTGCTAAGCCTCGGCGCGCATGATGCGCTCCGCCTCCAATCCTCGGGTGATGCCATGAGCGACAATCGACGCAACACCCCGCGCAAGGATGCCTTCCAGGTCGCGAGCCTGTTCGCCGAGAGTGGTGCGGACGCGCAGGAATGTCTCGTCTGGGACGTGTCGGCGACCGGCGCTCAGCTCGAGCTTGCGCCCGAGGTCGTCGTGCCGGACCGGTTCACGCTGCAGGTGACCGCCTACGAGCCGCCGCGGCGCTGCCGCGTCGTGCGGCGCGAGGGCCGCCGCCTGGGGGTGTGTTTCGAAGGCTGAGGCCTGAGGACGCTGCGATGGCCTCGGACGGGGCAGATCAGGCCGCCTGAAGCGCCGGCGCCTGCGAGTTCGCTGCGGTCGCGATGTGGAACGCCTTCGGACGGACGAACAGGACGCGAAGCGCGGTGCCGCGCACCGCACGCTCCAGCGCCAGCGGCACGATCACGGCGACCGCCATCACCGTCAGGCTGGCGAGCCCGACGTCGGCGATCAGCCCGGCCTTGACCAGCAGCGTCCGCGTCGCGGCCATCGGCAGGAAGAACGCCAGATAGATCACGATCGAGCGCCGTCCGCAGGCGCGCAAGGAAGTGGCGACCGGCCCGCCGGCCGCCGTCAGGAGCGCCGCGCCCGAGACGATGGCGAGGGCGCCGGCTCCGCCTACGATCAGGGCGACCACCGGCAGACTGGCCAGGGTCGGGTAGCCGGGAAGGCTCGACGGCGTGAAGGCGAGCCACGCCTCGATGCCCGCCCAGAGTAGCAGGAACGTGCAGGCGATGCGCGGGGCCGCCGCCGCCCGGTCGGCCAGGGCGAAGATGCGATCGGCGAAGACGTACCCGGCCAGGAAGTAGACGTAGCGGGCGCAGAACTCCTCCGCGAGGTAGGATGGGGTGGCGATGGGCACGACCTGCAGCAGCGCGGCGCCGGCCAGCAGCACCGCGGGCGGCACGCGACGCAGCATCTTGGTCGCGACCGAGAACACCGCGAGCAGGTAGATGAACCATAGGGTCGAGTACGGCTCGACCAGTGCGTTCAGGAGGTGGGTGGCGAAGGCGCCGGGGCCGGCCTCGCCGACGATCGCCGGGTATTTCGCCAGCGACTGGATCACGACCCAGAGCCCGTAGAAATACGCGAAGTGCACCACGCGCCGGTCGGCGAACAGGCGCCACGGGCGATCGATCACCCGTCCGAGGAACAGGCCCGACAGCAGGAAGAAGTCAGGGATGCGGAACGGCTTGGCGAAAGTCACCACCGTGTGGAGGAACCCCTCGCCCTCCATCGCCGCCCCGGTCCCCAGGGTGGAATGCATCATCACCACGAGGAGGATGCAGATGCCCTTGGCGACGTCGACCCAGGCGAGACGCAGCGCCTCCGCCGGCACAGCCGCGCCCGCCTCCCCAAACATCGCCGCCTCCCGAACGTTGCGCGGACGCAACCCTGAAGCGAGACCCGTAAAGGCCGCCTGAGCCGGCTGGCGCCATCGCGCAACATGGCGAACGAGGGGTAAACCGAGGGCGCCTGCGGGGCGGGACCAGATCCGGCGCTGGTCAGCTCTTGCTGTGGTCAGCTCTTTCTGTGGTCAGCTCTTGCGCTTGGCCGCGCGGCGGTCGCGCGTCATCCGCGTGGCGGCGTGGAAGTCATCGGGCTTGGTCCGCACCCAGGCGATGAAGCGGGCGATCTCCGGTTCGGCCCGCAGCGCGGCCACGTCGGCGAGCCGGCGTGCGAGTTCGGCTTCGCTGTGGCGGGCATGGATCGCCGAGTGGCAAACCTGATGCAGCCGGACCGTAATGCCGTGGGTGCCTCCCTTCAGCTTCGGCACGAGGTGGTGCAGGCTCGACCGGGCGCGCGGCGGGATCGGCCGCTCGCAGAGCGGGCAGATCACCGGTTCAGGGCTGCGGGCCCACGGGTCTGGTTCATCCTCGCGCCAGCGCCGTTCGCGTCGCCCCAAAGCCCCGTCTCCCTCCACATCCGCGCCCTCCAGAATATGGGATCGGCGCAAATTCGGGGCGCGGCGTCACGGCGTCGCTGCGGCGGGCGTCGGGCATGCTGCGCGAAGGGAATCGCCGAACATCGTCTCGGCCAGCCGGTCTCGGGTACCGAGCACCGAGACGTGGTCGCCCGCCACAGACTCGAAGCGCGCGCCCTCCCCCGCCGCCGTCGCAAGCCGGCGCCCGAGCTTCACCGGGACGACGCCGTCCTCGGTGCCGTGGACGATCAGCACCGGGCCGCCGGCCCGGGCGATGCGCGCGTCGGAGCGCCAGGTATCGCGGAGGAGGAAGGTCGGCGCGTAGGGGAAGGCGAGGCGGACGATGCCGGGCAGCGAATCGAAGGGCGCCTCCAGGTAGAGCCCGAGATGCGGCACCCGCTCGGCCACCGCGACCGCGACCGCCGCACCGAGGGAATGGCCGTGCAGCAGGATCGGGGCGCCGGGCGCGCGCCGTACGGCTTCGGCCACCGCCGCGAGCCCGTCGGCGATCAGCCCGTCCTCGCTCGGCGCGCCGGTCGAACCCGGATACCCGCGATAAGAGATCGCCAGCACGCCCCAGCCGGCGGTGGACCAAGGAGGGGCGGAGAACCGCGCCGCGGCAGGCTCGGGCCGCGAGCCGTTGCCGTGGAAGCTGACCACGACGCCGCATCCCGGCCGCGGCGCGCGCCACAGGGCGTGCAGGCGCTCGTCGTCGGCGGTGAGCAGGGACAGGGCTTGCGTGCCCGGCGGCACAGGCAGCCGCGCCCGCGGGCCGGCGATGAAGGCGCCGGGATAGATCAGGCTGCGCTGGAACAGGCCGAGCGCCCCGAGCATCAACGCGAACAGGCCGAGCGCGGCGGCCGCCAGGACGAGCAGGATTCGCATGGGGCTCCGTCGCGTTTCCCGCGGGACCCTACACCGATCCGAGACGACGTCGGCATCCGTCCGTTTCCGCCTGATCCGGCCGGCGCATTGACAAAGTCCGGCGGCCCGCGGAGATTCGAACCATTCCGAGGGGGGCCCCACGACCGGGGGCTGAGAGTGGACGCGACGTCCTGACCCTTGAACCTGATCCGGCTCGTACCGGCGGAGGGACGGGAACCTGCGGCGCCTCATCCGGCGCCCGCCGCTTCATCGCATCTCCGTCGCGGCGCGCCGCATCGCCCCAATGCCGGGAGATCCGACGATGAATGCGCCCGTCCTGTCCAAAGACGTCAAAGGTAGCCCCGAGACCGTGACCACGGGTCCGGTCACCGGTTCGCACAAGGTCTACGCGAGCGTGGCCGGCCGGGAGGACATCCGGGTGCCGTTCCGCGAGATCGTGCTCACCGACCCGAACGAGCCGGCGGTGCGGGTCTACGACCCGTCCGGCCCCTACACCGAGACCAACGCCCGCATCGATCTCGCCAAGGGCCTGCCGCCGGTGCGCGACGCCTGGATCGCCAAGCGCGGCTACGCCGCCGTGCAGCCGCGCGTCGTCAAGCCCGAGGACAACGGGTTCGTGCCCGCCGACAAGCTCGTGGCCCCCTGCCCCGCCGAGCGGACCATCCGCAAGGCGGAGCCCGGCCAGATGGTGACCCAGTACGAGTTCGCCCGCGCCGGGATCGTCACCGAGGAGATGATCTACGTCGCCCACCGCGAGAACCTCTGCCGCGAGCAGATGCTAGACCGAGCGCATGCCGCGCTCGCCGACGGCGAGAGCTTCGGCGCCTCGGTGCCGCCGTTCATCACCCCCGAATTCGTGCGCGACGAGGTCGCGCGCGGCCGGGCGATCATCCCGGCCAACATCAACCACACCGAGCTGGAGCCGATGGCGATCGGCCGGAACTTCCTGGTGAAGATCAACGCCAACATCGGCAACTCGGCCGTGACCTCCTCGGCGGCGGAAGAGGTCGAGAAGCTGGTCTGGTCGATCCGCTGGGGCGCCGACACGGTCATGGACCTCTCGACCGGCCGCAACATCCACAACATCCGCTCGTGGATCATCCGCAACTCGCCGGTCCCGATCGGCACGGTGCCGATCTACCAGGCGCTGGAGAAGGTCGGCGGCGACCCGCTCAAGCTCGACTGGGAGGTGTTCAAGGACACGCTCATCGAGCAGGCCGAGCAGGGCATCGACTACTTCACCATTCACGCGGGCGTGCGCCTCGCCCACGTGCCGCTCACCGCGCGGCGCGTCACCGGCATCGTCTCGCGCGGCGGCTCGATCATGGCGCGCTGGTGCCTGGCCGGGCACCGCGAATCGTTCCTCTACGAGCGCTTCGAGGAGATCTGCGACATCTGCCGCGCCTACGACGTCTCGTTCTCGCTAGGCGACGGCCTGCGGCCCGGCTCGATCGCCGACGCCAACGACGCGGCGCAGTTCGCCGAGCTCGAGACCCTGGGCGAGCTCACCAAGATCGCCTGGAACAAGGGCTGCCAGACCATGATCGAAGGGCCAGGGCATGTGCCGATGCACAAGGTCAAGGTCAACATGGAGAAGCAGCTCGCCGAGTGCGGCGAGGCGCCGTTCTACACCCTCGGTCCGCTGACCACCGACATCGCGCCGGGCTACGACCACATCACCTCCGGCATCGGCGCGGCGATGATCGGCTGGTTCGGCTGCGCGATGCTCTGCTACGTCACGCCGAAGGAGCACCTCGGCCTGCCGAACCGCGACGACGTGAAGACCGGGGTGATCACCTACAAGATCGCCGCGCATGCCGCGGACCTCGCCAAGGGCCACCCGGCGGCGCAGCTGCGCGACGACGCCTTGTCGAAGGCGCGCTTCGACTTCCGCTGGGAGGACCAGTTCAACCTGGGCCTCGACCCGGACACGGCCCGCGCCTACCACGACGAGACCCTGCCCAAGGACGCCCACAAGGTCGCGCATTTCTGCTCGATGTGCGGGCCAAAGTTCTGCTCGATGAAGATCACGCAGGACCTGCGCGCCGAGGTGCTGGCGATGGAGGCTGCGGGCGAGGTGCTGAACACCGCACCGATCCTGACGAGCGCCGAGCGCGAGGCCGGGATGGCGGAGAAGTCCCGCGAGTTCCTGGCCGAGGGCGGCAAGCTCTACGTCGACGCCGCCGAGTAGCAGTATGGGCGAACGGTCCGCTTCGACCGTTCGTTAAAAGTCTTCCGACATCGTTGCCGGTCCGTTCAACCTGGCGGACGGCAACGGTGCAGGGGACGCAAGTCTTAAGGTCTCCTTCACGCGGCGGACCTTTGCTGGACCTCATCAGCAATGTGATGAGGAGCGTGCCATGCGCGTATCCGGCCCGAGTCCGATAGCCTCCACTCCGCCGCCCTCCCCCGCCCCGGCGGTGGCGGCGAACGATCCGCGGGCGGCACCCAGCCCTCCGCTCGATCCCGCAGTCCGCCTCGACATCCGCGTCGACGGCCGGTCTCCCGCAGCTGTCCAGAATCCGAAGCCGGTCGAGACACCGCCGGCCGGGAAGACCGAGCGTCGGGTGACCGTCGACGCCGACACGAAAAGCATCGTCTACCAAGTCATCGATTCGAGCTACGGGAACGTCGTCGTCCAGTTGCCTGATCCGGCGGTCCTCAAGAGCCGTGCCTACGCGGAAGCCGCGGCGGCCAAAGCCCAGGCCGAGCGGCCCGTCGACCGCACCGCCTGAGGCGCGAACCGGACACGACGAACGCACTGATCGGAAACGAGAAAGGCCGGGCTCCAGGAGCCCGGCCTTTCTCGTTTCCACCTGCCGATTGCGTCGCCCAACCCGTCGGCGCAAGCCCAGATCCGAGGAGCCAAATTCGCCTTGCGGCCACGAAAATGGCCCCCGGAGCCGAAAGCCACAGGGGTCGTGTCCCAGGCGGTGGTGTAGCTGAGGGGTGGTCATCGGCGGTTGCCGGGTAGGGTCGGGTTGCGACGACCAACCCCGAACCCGAGAGACCCCCGATGACCGACGAGATCATGGCCCTGCGCG